>CAZHJA010000087.1:0-1568 GCA_964532865.1 uncultured Gammaproteobacteria bacterium | reverse complement strand
ACATCCAAGAAAATATATTTAGATCTTACAGTAGAAACAGACTCTCATTGGCAAACAGAATATTATTCCTGAAAAAAATAAATTAAGTAAGACTTTTTATCCTCTCTAAACATTCTTGCTTTCCTAATATCTCCATAGACTCGTTTAGCGGAGGAGTAACTTTTTTCCCGAAAATTGCAACACGAAGAATCATAAAGAATTTACTGTTTTTAATTCCTTTATCAAGAGCTGTCATTTGCATTTTCTCTCCTATATTATCTGCTTCCCAAGTACTTATTCCTTGTAAGGAATCGTAAATATTTAAAAATAGCTCTTTTTCTGATTGTAAATCAATATCATACTTTTTAGGCTTTTTAAAGAAAAATTCACATAATGGAATATAATCTGAAAGCTTTTTAATTCTTTTTTGAATAAGAGGAATAGTTTTTTTAACAATCTCTCCGTCATATTTATCTCCAATGAAATCTATAATCTTTCTATTCAGTTCCTCACTATTCATCCCCCTTATATACTCTCCATTCATCCACTCAAGCTTAACTTGATCAAATGCAGGTCCCACTGCCTGCATATCTTTTAAATCAAATACTTTTATAAATTCATCTAATGTAAATATCTCGCTCTGCTTTGGATGACACCATCCCATAAGAGCAAGGTAGTTTAAAACAGCTTCAGGTAAATATCCTTGCTTTAAATAGTCAGATGCCCATACTGGATTTTTTCTCTTACCTAATTTAGATTTATCAATATTTCTTAATATTGGAACATGAGCAAATACAGGCAAATCCCAGTTAAGAGCTTTATAAATTAAAATATGCTTTGGAACAGAAGAAATCCATTCTTCAGCTCTTATTACATGAGAAATGTCCATTAAATGATCATCAACAACAACAGCCATATGATAAGTAGGATATCCATCTGACTTAATAAGCACCTGATCATCTATGTCATTGCTGTTAAATTTAATATCCCCTCTTATTACATCATTAAAAATAATTTCTTTGTTTTTAGGAACTTTAAGTCTTATAACATAAGGCTTATCCCCTTTGTATAATTCTTTCTTTTTATTAATCTCATTATTTTCAAGACAATGTCTGTCATATCTTGGAACTTTTTTTTCTTTTCTCATTTTTGCTCTTGACTCATTAAGTTTGTCTTTTGTGCAAAAACAATAATATGCATGTCCTTTTTTTATCATATCTTCTGCATATTTCCTATACTCTTCAAGCCTTTCAGACTGCCTATATGGCCCATATTCTCCTTTATTTACTGGAGACTCATCTGGAAAAATTCCATAATTGTTGAGCGATTTAAGTATCTGCTCCTCTGCCCCTTTTATAAATCTTTCTCTATCAGTATCTTCTATTCGGACAATAAACTTACCATTATGCTTTTTTGCAAAGGCATAATTTATTAGCGCTGTATATAAATTTCCAATATGAATGTCTTGTCCTGTTGGAGAAGGAGCTATACGAGTTCTTGTCATACTTATACTTATTATATAATATACTTAATGATTTCAGAAATATCATTTAAATTCTGTCCCAAATGCAAAGGTAAATTTAAAAAAA
>CAZHJA010000086.1:0-1600 GCA_964532865.1 uncultured Gammaproteobacteria bacterium | reverse complement strand
TAATCAAGGTTGACTTTAGAAATTACTAACCAATATTTATCTTTTAAAAGCTCTTTATCATTTTGTTTATAATCAAAATATCCATTAGCCTTAATCATATCTTTTACAGGCTTAATAAATATAACAATTGTATTGTTGCTTGTGGAATTATAAATAAGGGTAGAGCTATCTTGAAGAATTATTTTATTGTTTACATTAGTGCTATTTATTAATATTTCATTTATTTTATTAACTTTAACTAAGGCTTCAATAGATATGATTTTATCTGATTGAAACATCATAAATGGGTAGAAGTATTTATCTTTCTGTAGGGAAATACTAAAATTCTCTCTTAATTTTTTATCTATTTCTTTTCTTAATAGTCCTTTGTTTTCAAAAATAATGTTTCCTGGATAATAAAATTCTCTAAATTTCCAAAAACTTTTTGAATCAACCTTTTTGTTTTCAAGAGTTTGATTTAAAAAGTTATTCCATAAAGTCTTTCTTTTGTATGGATTTATGTATGAAGATAATTTAGGATTGAGAAAAAGATATATAGTAATTAATGTAAAAGATAATCCTATTAAAAATAATAGATTTTGTTTTTTCCTCATAAGAGATATATAATTTGTTTTATGTTAAAGAATAAATCTGACAAAATTAATATTCTTTTAATGATAATTATATCAATAATTCTTGTTTTTGAACTATTTTTTAGTAAAGGTCAATCTCAAAATATGGATGGAACTGTGCACATAACAACAATTGCCCAGTTTTTCCGTGCAATGCAAAGTGGAGACCTTAAAATTACATGGGCTGATGGCTTTGCAAACTATGGAATGCCTATTCCAATTTTTGCCCATCAAATACCCTCATATCTTGGTGCAATTATTAACTTTGTTACAAATAATGCCATTATCTCTTTTAACATTGTCAATTTTATTGGGACATTTTTATCACTCCTTTTTTTCTATATTTTTCTTCGCCTGTATTTTAATCCTCTATATTCTTTTCTTGGTGTGTTTTTATTTAATCTTGCACCATATAGAATTTTGAATGTATATATAAGAGGTGCAATACCAGAGTATTTTGCATCTCTTTTTTTACCATTAATACTAATAAGTATTTATTATATTGTTAAAAAAAGGAAATATTCATATGCTTTTTTGCTTTCATTATCAATAACAGGATTAGTTTTAACTCATCCAATGATTTTGGTAGTATATTCATTTATAATATTTCCTTATCTTTTTTACTATGTTTTTTCTCAAAAAAAACATAAATTAAAGCTTATTATTTTTATTGGTTTATCAATTACGCTTGGATTGTTACTGGCAAGTTATTATCTTATTCCTCTTTTTAGAGAGATAAAATATTTTTATTATGGACAAACAAAAAATCAGCTTGAACCAAATCAAACATTAAGTTTAATAAACTATATTAGCCCAAATTGGTATTATTTTTTCAATAATGACGTTCTTCCTCGAGGGCATTTTATTAAATCTGGAGTTATTGAATTTATCGGAGTTTTAATAGGAATAATAATTTTAATCTATAGGTTTTTAATAAAAAAAAGAAAACCAAAAGACTTTTTATTTATAGGAAGTGTTTTATTAAGCAT
>CAZHJA010000085.1:0-1600 GCA_964532865.1 uncultured Gammaproteobacteria bacterium | reverse complement strand
TCATAGGTAGTCATTTTTTTATTTCAATGATGAATCCGTCTTATTCAGGAATTGTTAAAGCATTTACTGAATTTAATCGATTTACTCCTGTGTTTTGGTATCCTTTTGTTTTTGGATTAATTTTATTATTTGTTATTTTTGGATTAACTAATGCAAAACTCAACGGATTTAAAAAATACTTTTTATGGGCATGGTTAATTGTAGCCTTTTTTATGGCAGTAAATCCTTGGAAAGGATTCAAATATATTTATTATTTACATATTCCTTTTGCAATATTTGCTACATTCGGATTAATTTATTTAATTAAAAAATATAGCTTTTTCAAAATATTATCGGATAAAAGATACATTACAATTCTTTTACTTTTTTTAAGCCTAAATTCTTTTGGAATATTAATTCAACGTAGCGTAGATATGAATTCTGAACAATACCCTTCACTTTTTATGCATAATTCAGAAAAAGAAGCAATGGATTTTTTGAATACTGTTGAAAAAGGAAAAATTATTTCTAGTTATTATTTTGCAAATAACAATATGTGGAATACCCCCCATAAAAATTTCTTCGCACATTGGAATACAGGACAACCGAATTTACCCCCCGAAGAAGCTAAAAATGAGGTATATTCCTTTTATTCACCCACTAAAGATAATAGTTGGAAGAAAAACTTTTTGAAAAAGAATAACATAAATTATGTTGTTTATGGTCCTAGAGAAAAAGAACTTGGTACTATTGATTCAATAAATCTTGAACTTGAAAATATTTACCAAAATGAACAATTAATAATTTATAGTACTAAAACAGATATAATAAAATAAGAATACCTAAATAATATATGTGATTAAATGGCTGAAATTTCTATAATTGTACCGTGCTTTAATGAAGAACATGCTCTTGCAAAATTTTTACCTACTTTAAACAAAGAACTATTATCCTGCTGTAAAGTCGCTTATGAAATCATTGTTGTTGATGATGGTTCAAAAGATAATTCAGCAGAAGTAATAAAAAAATTTAAATATGCCAAATTAATAAAACACCCTGAAAATATTGGATACGGGGCAGCATTAAAAACAGGAATAAGAAATTGTTCGGGCAAATGGATATTAATAATTGATTCGGATGGAACTTATAATCCAAACGAAATAAAACGGCTTCTTAATAAACGAAAAAATTATGATATGATAATTGGAGCAAGAACTGGAAAAAATGTCCATATCCCGTTATTAAGAAAACCTGCAAAATTATTTTTGAAACTATTAAGTGAATATGTAACAGGGAAAAAAATCCCTGATTTGAATTCCGGATTAAGACTTTTTAGAAAAAATATGTGTTATGATTTTTGGAAACTTTATCCTCAAGGATTTTCATTTACAAGCACAATAACTATTGGGGCAATGTCAAATGGATATAGAATAAAATTTATTCCAATTAATTACCTGAAAAGAATCGGAAAGTCAAGTATTAATCCGATAAAAGATTTTATTGGTTTTACTAGACTGATTTTAAAACTCATGTTATTTTTTAGACCTTTAAAAATATTTTTACCAATATCAATATTTTTCTTTGCACTAAGCACAATAACCATTATGCATAACTATTATTT
>CAZHJA010000084.1:0-1610 GCA_964532865.1 uncultured Gammaproteobacteria bacterium | reverse complement strand
AAAATAATGAGAAGTATTTATGTATACATTGTAATGAGAGTAATGAGACAATTTTAGCATCTTAAAATAAGCCTAGAATCTTATGGGTGACTGGGCGGACGAACTTCGAACCCCAAATAGGTAATAATAACAACTTCTTCATGGTCGTGAAAGACGTTTCCTCGAGTTTGTCGAGTGGGGGTCCGGAGAAATAAATTTAAAACATAGATAGTTCGATATGCTTTTTGTTATACTAGATTAATATGCAAGATGGGACAGATTCTCCTGAATATAAATTGATTGAGAAAACTGTGTCGTTCACGGATCAGCCTAAATCACAAGTTCAAAAGCCAGATAAAGAGAATCCACATCAAAAATTAGTTACAGAAGATGAGTCAACAATAATAGAACAAAAGATTGTTGATTTACGATCGAAAATAGAACAAGCAGATACCCGAGATAAAGCTTTGGGAAACTTATCCTTCTTAGAAACTATTGCTAGAGATATAATTCAACGAGGAGATTTTGACCCTACTTTGGTCAACGGTATACCCAATGATCAACTTCTTCGAGAATTAGTAAATTTGTATAAATTATATAATGCTCGTAATACTAAATTTCAAATTTCTGAAAAAGATTGGAATGAAATATTTACATGGGCAGGTTTCAAAAAAAAGGCAGAAATAATTGAAGTATTTAGCTCAGGTCATTTTTTGGCCCATGGAGGCTATGTAAAAGACTTAGAAGATATTATTAGAGATGGTGGATTAATGTCGTCCGTTACAAGATTCGAAGAAGGTTTAATAAAGCCTAGGGATGTTCCAAGATGGAGAGGTAAAATAACACAACCAGATGCCACAGGAATTTATTTTTATGCATGGAACAAAAGTAAATTTGCAGGAATCTATGCCTCAGGACCAAGAGACCATAAGGGAACGACAGATATGATTATTATCTATCCTTCAGAAACTATAGTTGATAGAGCTAAAGCAATCTCAATAGGAGGTATAGGATTGGTTGGAGAAATTGCTGTGACAAACTCCCAATCTACGTTGGAGAAGGGTAAGTTAATAAATGATGGAAAAGACGGGCTTGTTTTACCACTTCTTGATGCATATTTAATTGTTTCAGAAGATGATTTAGAATCAACAAAATTAAAATTAGTAACAGGAGGTTATAGTACTGATTGGATAAAAAGCCATGTGAAAGGACTACCTTATCGATCAAGAAGCGATGAAGATTTTATTGTTGATCCTTCCTCTATTCTTCAAGTGGTTCCACGTGAAAAAGACGCAATTAATTTGTGGCTATCGGAAAATAATAATCCAAATCGTAAAGCAATGGCTCAAAGTATTAAACCTTGGGGGAATATATACACAATTAGATACAGATAATTCAAGATTGCTATGAAGGTTAAAAACACTGAATTTGGGGTGACTGACGGGATTTGAACCCGCAGCATCCAGCTTCACAGGCTAGCGCTCTACCATTGAGCTACAGTCACCAGTTATTATGGTAATAATGTACAATAATATTGTATCACATTTGTCAATATAATAAATATGGGGATTAAACCTTTAGAAAAGGAAAAGCATTTTAAATCTTTGTTTATTAAAATAGGTTTAATAGCT
>CAZHJA010000083.1:0-1670 GCA_964532865.1 uncultured Gammaproteobacteria bacterium | reverse complement strand
ATCTTTCAAATATTGCTAAAGTAAAAACAGAACGTAAGATAAAATTTGTATAAAAAAGAAAAAAAACATGAATTAATAAAGTTATAAGAAGAAAAATTGAAAAGTTATTTTTATTTTTTACTAAATAAATTACTCCGAAAATAAGAAAGATTAATCCTAAAACTTTAAAATCATGCAGGATGAATATGAATAGCGAAAAAGCATCAAATAATTGATTACCTATATTTGGAATAGAGTTTGAGTATGCATTAAAAGTTCCATATGATGAACGGGTAATAAGGCGAATAAATCCTTCAATTGTTTTTGCATTTTCCCAATCAATTGGAGGATTAAAAAAAGAGGCTATTGGGGCGTAAATATAAAAAGAACAACCAACTAAAATCAAACTAATTTTTTTTACTATGTTTTTTTTAAAGAATTGATTTTTAATATTTTTCTTTATTAGCAAATACCATCCAGGAATAAAAAGTACAAAAGTATGATGATGAGAAATACATAGTCCTAATATGAAAAAAACTAAATATTGATATATATTTTTGCACTTTATGTTGTTTTTTATTAATAAATATGTAATAAGAGCAATAAATAGGTTATTTAAGGCAAAAACTTCAGGTACCTCTGCATAAAGCCATATCGGAAAAAGAAAAACATAAAATAAAGAAGCAAAGTATGAAAGAAGAGAATTTTTGGTTTTAAGAGATAATATTTTATAAATAATATAGCTTGTGATTACTGTTGGAATAGACGAGAGAAGAGCTGCCCGCCAGCTTATTGAATAAATCGGAATTATACGAGTTATAATATTTCCAATAAAAGAGTATAAAGGATAGCCTGGAGGATGAGGAATGCTAAACGATGATAAAGAAACTGAATATTCTGCACTATCTGCTCCAAATAAATATTTAGTTTGAAGAAATATTATTATTACTAATAAGATAATATAAGAAGCTTTTTTTATTAACTTCATTACATGATATTAGAACACACACCAATAGCAGCTATAGTCGTCTGATGTAACTTCATCAAAGCATTCAGTTTGTACATCTGCAGACTCTTCAATATCACCTCCAGTTTCTACAAACTTTGAGTTTGGATCATTTCTAAATGATCTTGAAGTTGGTTGAAAACATACAGTAATATTTTCTTCTGTTCCAACCATATATATATTTTCTAATTGTTCACCAGCCAATGTACTAAAATCTGCCTTTAATTCTCCTGTTGTTACTATAGGTGAAATTGCATCTTCATAACCTGAAGCTGCAGAGCTCCAATCAAGAGTACTTCCAAAAGGCATTTGTGTTTTTATAGCATAATATCTTATTGTTGCTCCATGAATTTCTGATACTGTATTTCTTATTCCAGTATCAGTTCCTTTTTTAAGCTGCTCAAATGGATCAAGTGCTGCAAGAAGTCCTACTGCCAAAGCTCCAAGAAGTGCAATTACTATTAAAAGCTCAATTAATGTAAATGCCCATTTAGATTTTTTCATATACTTTTATAATAAATACTTTTTTTTTACTTGTCAAGAGCATTTTAAACAAAGCATTTTTTGATACATAATCTATATAATATATTTAATGAAGTTGATTAATAAGAGTTCATATAATAAAATAATAATATGGCACCATTACCAAAGAGAAAGCATTCTACAATGAGAAAAGGAAAAAGGA
>CAZHJA010000082.1:0-1729 GCA_964532865.1 uncultured Gammaproteobacteria bacterium | reverse complement strand
AAGCCTTTTTTATTGTATTTACTGCTTCATCTATTCCTTCTCTTTCTGTTAAAAATGCAGGTTTTAATAGCACATAAGCCAATGTTTTAATACCATTTTTTTTTAATAATTTTATTGCCTTTTTAAATTGATTAAGGGTCTCTCCCTTATTAATACAAACCATTCTTACAATCTCGTCCTGAGCTTCAAATCCAATCCCAACCTCCAATTCTACTGGAGGAATTACTGCCTCTTTTAATAAGGCTACAACATCTTCGTTTATGTAGCATGCCTTTCCCTCAATAGTTATTCGTTTAACTTCTTTTAAAGAGCTAGCCAATTTAAGAATTACTTTTTGGGCTAAAATATCAACTTCTCGAGGGTTCATATAACTTCCTTCTTGATAAATCCGAATCCAAGGATAAAGATGAGTCGATATTGAATTGGCGACGGCTGATGCAAATTGAGCAATATGATATTGAGCATCAATTTTATCTCCAAGATTTGATCCTGACCATTCTCCACACATGGTACAACCACCGGCCTTCGCCCATTCACAACCTGATGGAGTTAGCGTGACGTTGATTGCCTCAACAACCTTACCTTTTAGGTTCTCTTTTTTTACAAATAAATCAGCAGGTTCTTTCCAAGTTCCAAAAGTAGCAGGACTATTTTTTCTAATCTTTGAAACATATTTATTAATCATCGATAATTCTGGAAGATAATCTCTTAATCCCATATGATTGTTTAAATTGTTAACAAAGCCTAAAATCTTATACGATTAATTATATCAAAACTCAATAAATATGTTCAGATATTTGACTACACAAAAATATTCTACATAAATAACCAATTTAAATTCGATAGTTTATTGACTCGGTGGCTAAATAATTGGCAGTTGGAGATGGTCTAATCCAATCTTCCAATAGATTTCGGATTTTTTTACTATTACAGGATCAGGATTATATACACCAAATTGTATTAGTCTCCATGAAGACAGAGTCAATGCAACATATTTTATAGCTAAATTTATAGACTCTTTCTCAAGTTTATTTAATGGACGATAACGTTGATATCCGTCAATCATTGTTTTATATAGTTTGGGATGAAAAATATCGTCTTCAAAACAAAAATTAAATACACAAGTTCCTAGATCTAAAATTGCAGGTGCAATACCCACTTCTTCCCAATCCAAAATAGCTACAAGGTTATTACCATCATATAGACAGTTACTGGCATACAAGTCTCCATGTACGATTGCTGTAGGCAAATTTAAATACTCAAAGTCGGCTAAAGAATCAAAAACTTCTTGAAATCGTTGTGCTTGATCAGGCAGATTGGATTGTATCAATGAAATCTTATCCGAAAGAAATGGATTTTTTAACCAATGATCTCTCTCAGGTAAATTATGTCTTGGTATTAAGTGTAGTTTGGCTATATTTTGACCTATACTAAAACAAACATCAGTCGTAAAAGATGGAGATGTTCCTTTGAGTTTTGGTTGCACTATTATTATGTTATTACCATATTTAAATATTGACGATCCATGAATATCTTCTACATAATATGCTGCAGAAAAATTATGCTCTCGTAGTCTTCTCAAATAAATAATTTCTGTTTTTAAATCTTCTAATGAATGTTTTACAAGTGCTTTAAATATAAACTGATTATTATTCTCAGTTGTTACTGAATAATTCTTATTCATATTGCCACTTACTTTTTCGAAGTTTATTATATGTCCTAAATTAAA
>CAZHJA010000081.1:0-1835 GCA_964532865.1 uncultured Gammaproteobacteria bacterium | reverse complement strand
TAGATTATTACGCAAACAGGGAATTTCTTATGCTGAATTTTCATATCAACTTCTTCAGGCTTATGATTTTTTGCATTTTTTCAAAACCCGAAATTGCAATGTACAAATTGCAGGGAGTGATCAATGGGGAAACATGGTTCAGGGAGTTGAACTTGTTAGAAAAAAACTTAAAAGGAAGGTATATAGTTTGTCATGGCCATTAATTACTGATTCAAAAACTGGCAAAAAATATGGAAAAACTGAAAAAGGAGCACCAATTTGGCTGGATAAAGAAAAAACCCATCCATTTGCCTTTTATCAGTTTTTTATTAATCAAGATGACAGTATTATTGGGAAGTTAATAAGATATTATTCTTTTAAATCAAGACGTGAAATTAATGAGCTTGAAAGAAAATGGAAAACACAAAAACACATGCGCTTACTTCAAAAAGAGCTTGCTTATGAAATGACAATGCTTGTTCATGGAAAAGAAATTGCAAATCAATGCAAGAGAGCTGCCTCTGTATTATTTGAAAAAGAAACAGCAGATTTAAAAAAAGAAGACATTGATTTTATAAAAAAAGCAGTATTATATAAAAAAATTGCTTGTGAAAAAGATTTTGTTTTAGAACAAATACTAGTTGATTTAAAATTAGCATTATCAAAAGGAGAAGCTAAAAGATTAATTCAACAGGGTGGAGTAAAAACTGAAAAGATGCTTAATAAATATTTATTAATAAGAAAAGGGAAAAAAGAATGGGGGATTGTTGAAATATCATCTTAAGTTATTATAAAGCAATATGAATAAAAATAGAATATTTTCAGGAATTCAGCCTTCAGGAAACTTACATATAGGCAATTATATTGGAGCTCTACAGCAATGGGTAAAGTTACAGGAAAGCGTTGAAAATGATTTAATATTTTGTATTGTAGACTTACATGCAATAACTGTTTATCAAGACCCAAAGGTTTTAAAGGAAAAAATATTAGAAGTTGCAGCTTTGTATATATCCTGCGGTATTGATCCTGAAAAATCACATATATTTATTCAATCTGAAAACCCAGATCATTCATATTTAGCATGGATTTTAGATTGTATTATTCCAATAGGATGGATGAATAGAATGATTCAGTTTAAAGATAAAAGTAAAAAACAAAAAGAATTAACTTCAGTTGGACTATTTAATTATCCTGCTCTTATGGCTGCTGATATCTTACTTTATGATACAGATTTAGTTCCTGTTGGAGAAGATCAAAAACAACATGTTGAACTAACTCGAGATACTGCAGAACGCTTTAATAATATCTATAAAGAAGAAATATTTAAACTTCCAAAACCTATGATTGATGAAAAATCAGCAAGAATTATGAGTTTAAAAAATCCAAATTCAAAAATGAGTAAATCAGATAAAGATCCTTTTGGGACAATTAATCTTTTAGATACTGAAAGTGAAATTGAAAAAAAAGTAAAGCAGGCAGTTACAGATTCAGGAAGAAAGATAAGTTATAGAGATGATAAGCCTGCTATTTCTAATTTGCTTGTAATATATTCTAAGTTTTCAGGTAAATCAATTTCTGAAATTGAAGAGGGATATAAAGGAAAATCTTATGCTGAATTTAAAGAAAACTTATCACAGGTATTAATTTCAGGCTTAAAGCCTATTCAAGAAAAGTATTCTAAGATAAGAAAAGATAAGAGCTATTTAGAAAAAGCATTAGATAAAGGAAGGGATTACTGCTTAGAAATATCAAGGGAAAAGATAAATAAGGTTAGAGGCTGTATGGGTTTGGGTAAATAAGGTTTTTATTTCTTCACTTGATTTTATACATAATATATTGTTAACTTATAATAATAA
>CAZHJA010000080.1:0-1843 GCA_964532865.1 uncultured Gammaproteobacteria bacterium | reverse complement strand
TTTTAGTTTTTAGTTCCTTTCAACGCCGAGTTATCGGAGTTGATTATTCGTTAAAAAGATTAGCTATCGCTAAAAAAACTAATAAAAAAGAAAACAATATAAAATTTATTAGAAAAAAAATTCATAATTTTAATTTATCAACTTGTCATGGGATAGTTATGTCAGACTTTCTTCATCATTTACCGCTAGAGGTGTCTCGGGAGTTATTAGAAAGAGCGTTTAAAGCGCTTGATGATAATGGTAAATTGATTATTCAGGATGTTGATAGAAAGCCTTATTGGAAATACCTAATAACCTTTATTATTGATAGATTGTTGAATCCTTTTGATAGGCTCTATTATCAGCCGGCGATTTATTGGGAAGATTTGTTAAAAGAAATAGGTTTTCGAGTTAAAACCATATCAGTTCATAAGGATCTGCCTTTGGCTGATATTATTTTTGTTTGTTCCAAATGATTAAGCAATTTATTAAAATTTTAGTTAATCATAAAGGGGCTATTCTTTTAGCTATTTTAGTTGGAATGATAATGGCTTTTCCGCAAGCTTATTTTCGTTATGATTATAAAGATAGTTACCAAGGAATTGATTTAAAATTTACAGATGCTGAACCATACTATTGGAATAGAATTCAAGAAATAAAAGATGGATATTTTTCATTAGGAAATGCTTATTTAGCTGAGGGCAAAAATGTCCCTTATCTTCAGCCACCATTATCAGAAATTATTGTAGCTAATTTAGGCAATCTTTTCTTTTTAGATATTAGAAACACTATATTATTAAGTAGGTTTTTATTTCCGATATTAGTATTCTTATGTATCTATGCTTTAGTTTATAAACTAACCAAAAGGAGAATAATTGGACTAATTAGTTCAAGTTTGATTTTATTAACGGACAACCTTCAATCTGTTTATAGCTTGTTATTTAATCAAACCCTACAAGGGAATGCTTTGGCTTATGCAAGGCCGATTTGCCCTCAGGTTCATTTGCTATTCTTCTTCTCTTTCTTACTCTTTTTTTGGATTTTTTTAAAAAAAAAGAAATGGATATATGGATTATTTAGTTCTTTAATTCTTGGTCTTTCTTTCTATACATATCCTTATACTTGGACATTCCTTTATGTTTTTCTTGGATTATTATGTATTATCTTTTTTTGGCAAAAAAAATTGATAGATATTAGAAATATTATTTTTATAGGAATTGGTAGCTTTTTAATTGCTGTACCCTATTTTATAAATCTATTTTATGCGATTAATAATCCTTTGTATTCTGAAACCTCATTACGTTTTGGAATGATAAAAAGCCATAGTCCCCAGATAGGGATTGTCGTTATATTGCTTCTGTTGATTTTTTTATTCTTTTCAAAAAAAAATAAGGAAAGATATTATTTTTCCTTAGCTCTTGTTCTGACGCCATTAATAGTCCTTAATCAACAGATTATTACTGGTATCGTGATGATTCCTGATCACTATCATTGGTATTATCATAAACCATTGTTAATTATTTTTTTAATAATAATTATTTTTGAAAGATTAATTCCAATAATAAACAAATTGACACATAAAAAAATTTATTATTATAGTTTAATATTATTAATTTTAAGCATTGTATTATTTGATGGTTTTATGATTCAATTAAATAATTATAATTTTTATTCAAAAAACTCTCTTGAACAACAGAATTATGGTCCTGTATTTGATTGGTTAAATAGACATGCGATTAAAGATGAAATGGTTTTCACTAATTTAGAAATTTCAAATTTAATTTCAGCTTATACCTCTCTTAATGTTTGGAATTTTCATCAGAGTGGTTATTATCTTGTTTCTAGTAAAGTAATTCAAGAAGGA
>CAZHJA010000079.1:0-2015 GCA_964532865.1 uncultured Gammaproteobacteria bacterium | reverse complement strand
AAGTATAATTATTAAAAACAGTACAGGAAATACTGTTCAGGAAAAATACACTATTACTTCATTTGATAAACCCCTTCAACTTGGCAACTTATTAAAAGGAAAATATACAGTTTATGCAAAATCTGGAAATATTCAAAAATCAAAAGATTTTGTATTATATAAAGATATTCAAGATTCAGAAGCTGATGGATATTTTAAAAAAGAAGGTATTAAAAAAAGTCAATATACTCCATCAATAAGTCCAACAGTAAAAACACAAGATCCAAAAAAACCACAAGCAAAATCATATATTATAATTATCGTAACAATCATAATATTGCTTGCTGGTTTTGTAGGATATATAATTTGGAAAAATAAAAAAAATAAAAATCTATGAAAATATTTAAAATATCTTTTGCATTAACTTTAGTTTTATCATTATTTTTGCTTTTTAACCAATATTTTGTATTTGCTGATATTGCTTCATTTAGATATACCTATCCAGGTGATGCTCCTAAAGGAATATGTCTTGAAAATGTTAGTTTATCAGAAAATATTGATATTCAAACAACAGGAGAAGTAGGTCCTAAGTGTGATTTTTCAATAACAACTACAGCTAAAGGCGACTGGCAGTTAATTGGAGGATTTGATGATACTCCTCCTTATGGCTGGGGAGGAGATTTATATACAATAATGCAGGGAGTAGAAATTCAACACGCTATAGATCCTCAAGTAAGCTTTACTTGTAAGCAACCAGCATATACTTTAAATACCAGTTCACTTCCTTCATATATTGAACTTATTGAAAAAGTTGAAAATCCTTCTGAAAATTCTCCTTCTGAACCTAATTCAAAAACATATAATTTTTCTGTAAGCAGTGACGCTCCGACTGATGCTACTTTTCCAATTAGCTTTGAAATGGAAGCCAATTGTGATTTAAAACTAATTGCAAATGCCTCAAGGGATGGTAAACCAATTATTATTAAAGACGAAGTGTTAGAACCATTTGTTCCAACGGATAATCCAACAGAAGATAGATGTAGTGATTTATCCACTCCTTTTAACCTTAATCCAAGAAAAGCACAAGCAACTGCTAATCTTACAATGGGTGAATCATGTGCAGTATGGGAAACAGAGGAAGGAGTACCTACAACTGCACCACAACCCGGAAGTTCAACTACAATAGATAACTCAACATATACATGGATGTGTCTTCATGCAGAACAAACAGAAGAAACTTCAGGAGATAATAGAGAAGTTGCATTATCAGCACCAAAGGCTCCATTAGATAAAGAAATATATATAGTAGGATGTATTGAGGTTGATGGAGAGTTTAAATGTACAACAGGAAATGAAAATGCTTCTAAGCTTGGTCTTTCAGAAAGTATTACAGGATATGATTTTAATGTAATAACAAATAGTGGGGAAAACCCAATTACAATAACAGAGGGCTCAACACTCTTATCTTCTGAAAGTCCTATTATTGCAACAAGCAAAACTAATGACACAATAAGACATGTATTTTACGCTGTATATGAGGTAGAAGATCCATCTCAAACAGGACAAGGCTCTTCTTTACAATATGCAACATTTGCTTGGAATAAAGACTATAGTAAGTGCATTACAGTAAGATGGGATCCATATGGAAGAGTATTTGATTCAAAAAGTCTGGAGCCAATATCAGGAGTTACAGTAACACTTCTTGATAAAAATAAAGATAAGGTAAGCATACCAGGGTTAACTAATCCTTTAAAAACCAATAAGGCAGGGTTTTTTAGCTTTTATGTTCCAGATGGGGATTATGTCTTAAAGCCTGTTCCCCCACTTGCCTATTCTTTTTCCGCGTCCCCCCAACTTAACTTAAACTATATACGTGCATATTCCAATCTTTATGCGCCAAACAATGTAATAAGACAAAGAGGGGCTCCTGTGCATGTTGACATACCTTTTGATCCTGGGAAAAATGCTCCTGCAATATCTGCTCCTGTATCTATTTCATTTAACGCGCTTCCTGACAATAATGAAAATACTATCAA
>CAZHJA010000078.1:0-2159 GCA_964532865.1 uncultured Gammaproteobacteria bacterium | reverse complement strand
TTCAAGAGGTCAAAGTAAGACTTACTATATTATAGTAAAGAAGAATTTACTTAACTCCGCTACTTACTATTGTTTAACAAAATTCCTTTATGAAAAATTAAGTAATCTTGATGGTGTTATCATAATTTCAATTTCTTTTACTACCTTTTTTGCAAATTCATCTATATCCTTTAAGTCTTTAAGGATTATTCTTTTTACTCCTTTTTGTTTTGCTTGCTTGTTATATTCTGAAACTGAAGATATAGAAATAACTTTATCTGCTCCAAATCTCTCTATATCTAAAATATGAAATGAATTATTTAACTTACAATCTCTATCAAGTAGGATAATATCAAATTGAGCCTTGGGGTTAGTGTTAACATAATCTTCAACTTGTTTATGAGTTGTAAGCACTATTACTGAGAAATCATATGGCTGGTCCTGCTCTAATTTAAATAATCCATCAAGTATTCTTGAAAGAACTTTCAGATTATCTTCTAGAATAAGAATTGTTTTGCTTAATACCATATTGTTGTGTGTAGATTATGATTATTTATTCTTTATTATACTTAACCTATTTCTACATATAAAACCAAAGAAAGCCTGGATTTTTGATTTCTTTTATTTCAGGTTCCCATAATAACCATTTACCATCAACTTCTTTAACTTCCCACCATCCTTCAAAATATTTATATACTATTTCGCCGTCAATAAAATCTTTTGTTGAAAGTTTGACATTAACAACATTTTCTTGCTCAAGATCATCTTCAATTTTAATTACTGTTGTATCAAGTAATGATTCATAGCCTATTTTCCAGTTTTTGAAACTTCCGCCATTTAAGAAATTGTCAGAAAGCAGTGCAAATGCTTTTTCCATCTTTCTTATTTTCAGATAATTATAGAAAGATGTAACTGCATCTAATGGACTTTTATTTGGTTCAAATACAATTTTTTTAATATCTTTCAATGGATCTTCATTTGTAAGCATTTGATACCATTTACTTTGTGCTGATTTTGATGAAATTGCAAGACCCAGTCCTGCAGTACCTGCAGTGTTAACCCCTACTACTTCTCCGCAGACATTAATAAGCGGTCCTCCGCTTACTCCTGGATTAAGTGTCCCATCCATTTGTATATATTCAATGCCGTCATCTTTTGATATTCTCTTTGCTGCCATTTTTCCAGTGTTTACGCTAATGTCTCCGATTAAATGACCTCCAAATGGATATCCTAGAGCAATAAGCTCTTCTGTTAGTTCAAGTCCATCAGAGTCTCCCCATATAATTGCCTTTAAAGGACGCTCAACAGAAATAATTGCAAGGTCTGCCTGTTTATCTGCATATTTAATCTGAGCAGTTTCAAAAGTATTGTCAGAGAAAATAACTTTGGGACTTGGTTCAAATTCAATAACGTGAAAATTAGTTAAAATTAACCCATTGTCATTTATTGCAAACCCTGATCCTTCTGCTTCTCCTCCAACAACTCTTACAATAGAATCTTTTATTCTATTAATTGATTCCTTTTCACTACATGCAATCTTTTCACTTCCTCCAAAACGCATTTCAATAGTCTCAAGTCTGCTATTGATTATATTTGTTAAATGAATAATGTACACAATACAAGCAAGCAGCGCTAAAACTACAATTGTGTTTATAACATGGGAAAATGTATGAAGCAAACTTCCTTGTGGCCTTTTTTTTCTAAACCAAATTAAAAGGTCTTTTATAAAATCCATGACAACAATTACACAAAAAAGTATTGAAGAAAGAATAAAAAAGCTCATTATAAAGCGCATGTAATGTGAAATAAAACCATCTCCAGCTGTAAAAGAACTATATTCAAAAGCAAAATAGAGCGTTAGTACTAAAAATACATATTTTAAAATAATGTGTACTTTACGATACAAAAATGTAGCAAACTGCAAACTTAAAATAAAAAAAGAAAGTGCATATACAATCGAAAAAAGAGTGTTAATTATGCTACTTTCTATAGCAAATAAATGGTCAAACGGGGCAATAATAAAATAGATAATAATACAAATAATTGTTATACGCCTTTTATTTCTAGCATATTTTCTCCTATATATTCTCCAATACTTACGTATCCTATCCATATTGCTATTATACTACAGGTCTTTTGATTGGGAGGAAGTTAGATAGGTAGAATTGTCTTTATATTTC
>CAZHJA010000077.1:0-2174 GCA_964532865.1 uncultured Gammaproteobacteria bacterium | reverse complement strand
TTCAAAATAATAAATTTGGGATGTCTTTACTTCAACCTACTTATGAAGATTTTAAAAAGACTGCTGAACTTATAAACTCAAAAGGAGGAGATTGGGGATATGTAACATTAGTTATTCAAGAAGACGACACTGACGTTAATAAATGGCAGGATATTTTTAATCAGTTAAGAGAATTTCGTCTTATTCCAATTGTCCGCATCGCAACAAAACCAGAAAATGATTACTGGAGAAGACCAAATAAAGACGACGCTGATAGATGGGTAGAGTTTTTAGACAGTCTTCATTGGGTTGTAAAAAACAGATATATAGTATTATTCAACGAACCTAATCATGCAAAAGAATGGGGGGGAAAAGTAAATCCAGAAGACTATGGAGAAATCTCTTTATTATTTGCAAAAAAACTGAAATCTAAAAACAAAGATTTTTTTGTAATGCTTGCAGGATTTGATGCCTCTGCCCCCTCGGTTTCTCCAAACTATGAAGATGAAGAGTTTTTTTTAAGGCGCATGTTTAAAAAAGAAAATATTAAAGAATGGAATAATGTATTGGATGGTTGGTCTTCTCATTCATATCCTAATCCTGGATTTTCTGGAAGTCCTTGGGATTGGGGCAGAAAATCAATACGCGGATATCAATGGGAACTTAAGCTATTAAGAAATATTGGAATTACAAAAAATCTTCCAGTATTTATTACAGAAACAGGATGGTCAGATGAAACCTTGTCAAGAGAAAGCATTTCTTTGTTTTTCAAACAGGCATTTGTAAATGTATGGAATATAGACAGCAGAGTAGTTGCAATAACTCCCTTTGTTTTTAATTATCAAAGCAATCCTTTTTTAAGTTTTTCTTGGAAAAAGCAAAACTCAGATGAATATTATCCTCAATATTATAAAGTTAAATCTCTTTATAAAAATAAAGGAAATCCTGAAATTGAAGAAGATGGTAATATTAATTTCTCACACCCAAGAGAATTAGTTTCAAGTTCAACGTATCATTTTATTGTTAGGTTAGAAAATAAAGGACAGGCAATCTGGGATAAAGACAATGGCTATTCTCTTAAACTTAATGAGTTTAAAGGAGGGGAATATTTCTTTTCAGATTTAAATGAAATTAAGCCATTTGATACAGACGGCATAGATTTGTATATAAAAACAAAAGACAACAAAGAATTAATTGTAAAAAATAACACTGACATTTCTTTATTTAAAAACAACAAAAAAATACTAGATCTGAGTAAATGGAATTTTGAAATAGTACCTCTTCCCTCGCTTCAAGTAAAAACTTTTATTTTTCCAAAAAAGACTGTTAATGCATCAGATTTTGAAGTACAGATATTTGATGAAAACGAAGAATTGATTTTTAAAAAGAAAAATATTAGTGTGCGAAATGGGAGCGCAGAGATAAGCAAAATACAAAATATAGTACTTGGTGACAAATATCGAATAGTACTTCTTAAACCATATTATCTTCCAAGACAAGAGATAATTCAATTTAAAAGAAGAAAAAATGAAACTTCATTTGAAAAAATGATTCCACTGGATTTTAATATTGACGGAACATTTAATGAAAAAGATTTTTTTGCATTTTTTAAAAATTTAAGATTAATAAAATTACTTATACCATAAAGAGGATTAGATTACTTAAACAAGATATACTTTCGCTCTAAGAAATATTTATATTACGAAAAAATTAGAAAAATTTTTTAAAATTATACGCCGCTTATTATAGCTTTTGCCCTTTCTACACTTATTTTTACATTGTCACTTTTAGTTAAATAACTCCCAACGCATAAAATATCAGGCCTATATCTCTTTGATACTATATCCGATAAAGTTTTACTATTTACACCTCCGTCAATAAGTATTATTTTATTAACATACGTATTTTTTGCCTGTTCAACTTTAATGAGCATATCTTGAAGAAAAGATGACCCTTGAAAGCCAGGATAAACAGTCATTATTAAAATACTATCAATATCTTTTAAGTCTATTTTTTGTTCTATAGTTTTTACTCTATCTTCAGGACTTAGTACAATTCCAAATGAAAATTCTGGATATATTTTCTTTAATTTTTGTATATCAGGATTTTGCGATAAGTGAATAAATACTCTTTTTATTTTAATTATTTTTGAAATCTTGCTTATTTCTTTTACATTGTCTTCGTAATCTTTTACC
>CAZHJA010000076.1:0-2298 GCA_964532865.1 uncultured Gammaproteobacteria bacterium | reverse complement strand
ATGTGAAATTCTTAATTATATTAAAATCATGTCTTTTTCTATTCTTTTGTACAAATTTTCTATGTTTTATTACAGATTTAAATGTTTTAAAAAATCCCATATATGTTTGTATTAAGGCTAAATTATATTTTACGTTAAATTTTGCGTAAATTAATATAGCAAAATTTAAAAAGAAAAGGTTAATAAAATATATAGGAAGAATGAAAATAAGTATAAAGACGCTAAAATTTGACACAACAGGAATAAATGAACCATAAATAATATATGCAAGTTTCTTTGGCCCCATTTTTCCTATTACTCCCCCACCATAATGATAAAGATACGTATTATTGTTTATATAATTATCATATCCAAATATTTTTAATCTCCATGAAAAATCTGCGTCTTCTCCATAAAGAAATATACTTTTGTTAAATCCTTTTATTGATAAAAATAGTTTTTTTTCAATAAAAAAAGGACACCCATTTATTATAAATGCATTTTTATTTGGGTTATAGTTATCATTTGGAAATCCCAAATAATCTAGTTTCCCACCGTAATAAGCTTCTGTTTTTTTTGGATTTGTATCAAATGGAACAATTTTACATCCAATTGCTCCCATTTTTTTCCCACTATTCTCTAATGTTTTTCTGCATTTGATCATTTTTTCAATAAAATCATTTGGAACATACATATCTTCATTAAAAAACATTAAATATTTCCCTTTTGCATGTTTTACTCCAGCATTGCATGCATTTCCATACCCTTTATTTTTAATTATTACTCTTTTTATATCAGCGTGATATTTCTTAAGATAAGAAATTGAAGAATCTTTTGAAGAATTATCAACAACTAGAATTTCAATGTTTGAGTATTTTTGTTCTTTTAAACTTTTTATCAATCTTGGAAGAAATTTCTGTCCATTATAGTTTACGATAATTATTGAAAGCATTTATAATTCATTTTAATTTTTTAACAAGCTTTGCTGGATTACCAGCTATAACAGAATAAGCTGGAAATGATTTTGTAACAACGCTATTTGCTCCTACTACACAGTGTTTTTTTAAATGAACGCCTTTTAGTATGAATGAATGAGCTCCAATAAAGCATTCGTCTTCAACAATTACTTCTTTAGGCTTTGATAATCCGCTGTGCATAGGTGATTTTTGAACTGTATTTGTATTATGATTACAGTCAAATATTGAAACATTAAATGAAAAAAGACAGTTTTTTCCAATTTTAATCTTTTTTATAGATGAGATAGTTACTCCTCTTCCAATCTGTGTATTATTACCTATTGTAATTGATGAGAATTTATTCCCTTTTTTCATTGTCTGTATCCATGCATTTCGACCTATAACAACATTATCGCCCAGTACAAGCCCCTTTAAATTGATAAATAAAAAGTCATAAAAGGGGCCAATAAAACTATTTTTTCCAAATTTTACACCTTTTAACCAAGCTGGAATTGAAATTATATGCGCAACAATTTTTGTAAAAATATTCATCTTTATTAGATTCTAATTTATTTATTTACAAATAAATATTATTTTTAATAATTTTTAAAAAATAGATATATAATAACTAAAGCAATCCTTAAGAAAAGCATTTTGATTGTAAGTATAGGATGGAGTACTACTTTTTTCCACCTACCTTTTTCTATAAAAACTCCAATAAAACGGTAATACAGTCCAAATTGTTTTTTAAGATCAAGATCTTTCATCCCCCATTTTTTAATATACGAATTAATTCCTTTTGCATAATATGCTTTTTTAGAAATAAAATTTGAAATCTTGAAATCATGCTCATCATGATAAAGAGGGGCTTTTATTGATGAAAGCTCGCCTCTTTTTTTAATTCTTTTGTTAAAATCCCAGTCTTCACCTGCATACATATTTTCATCAAATCCTTTAATTTCTAAAGCATCTTTTTTTCTTGTTATTCGTACAGCGTCTATTGCAGTTTCATTATAAAAACCTCTTTCAAAATTTCTGATCTTGGTCCAACAAGAATCTCCTTTTATAATTTCTGGTATATATAGAGCAACTATTTTATTATTATTATTTAAAATAATAACTGCTTGTTTTACAACATGTTTAGAAAGAATCATGTCTGAGTCTAAATAAAGAATATATGTGCCTTTTGCTTTTTTTATTCCATAATTTCTTTGAGCAGATCTTTCAAACCCTTTATTATATACAGATTTTGTATATTGTTTTGCAATTTTACTAGTATTATCAGTTGAATTATTGTCAATAACAATAATTTCAATATTTTTATAACTTTGCTTTTTTATAGATTCAAGACATTTTTTAATAT
>CAZHJA010000075.1:0-2307 GCA_964532865.1 uncultured Gammaproteobacteria bacterium | reverse complement strand
TTATCTGATTTGTATTTAATGCTTAATAGGGAGAGTGATAAAAAATGACTTCAAAGCGCGTTTACGCGCGAAGTCATTTTTTAGCTCTCCCTTTAACTTGATTATTAAGCACACATCTAAGGATTGTTATGTATACTCAAAGATTTAAAAACAAAGTAATAATATCTGGGGTTAATGTAGAAAGCTATACTTATGAAAAGTTAATTCTTAAGAATTATAAAAGACATAAGCGTAAAGTTAAAAAGAAAGATGATGATATTTCAAAAAATGAAAAGAAAAAGAAATCTAATTTTTCTATCAATCGAACTAGAACAAGAATTAGAAGACTTGTTAATTCTAACTCTAATCTTAGAAAATTTTTAACTTTAACTTCTAAAATAACTGATGTTAAAAAAAGTAATTACTGCTTTAATCTTTTTACTCAACGCTTAAAAGATCGTTATCCTGAATTTAAATATATTGCTGTTATTGAATTTCAAAAAGATATTGATTTTTTTGGAAAGAAAAAGATTAATGGCGGAGCTGTCCATTATCATTTAATATGTGATTTAAGATATGTAAAAAGCAAACAACTTCAAGATATTTGGACTCATGGATTTATTAAAATTAAAAAAGTAAATACAGTTAAAAATTTAGGATTCTATTTATGTAAATATTTACAAAAGGATATGTCAGATAAAAGACTTTTTGGAAAAAAGAAATTCTTTTGTTCTCAAGACTTAGAAAAGCCTGATGAACTTATTGGTTATCAAGCTATAGCGTTTATGGATCGCAATATTCATAATTTAGAATTCATTAAAGAATACACTTTTGAAAATGATTATTTAGGAAAAGTGTCATATAAGATTTTCAATTTTAAAAGAAATGTGTAATACTTATTAAAAATATGGAATATCTTGCATATTGTAGAAAATCATCAGAAGCCGAAGAAAAACAAGCTCTTTCAATTGAATCTCAAATCAATGAAATTTTAGAATTATCCAAAAAATACTCTATAAAAATTGATCATATTTTTCAAGAAAGTATGTCGGCTAAAGAACCCGGACGACCTATTTTTAATGAAATGATAAAAAGGATTGAAAAAAATCCTAATGAAACAATATTACTCACTTGGAAATTCGACAGATTAGCTAGAAATGGAGTAGATGGGGGCAGAATATCTTACCTGATGGATAAAGGTCATATACGCGAGATTATGACTCCTGAAAGGACCTTTAAAAATAATTCCGATGATAAGTTTATGATGCATTTAGATTTTGGCATTGCAAAAAAATATGTTGATGATTTAAGCCAAAATGTTAAACGGGGAAATAAGACAAAACTTGGAAAAGGAGGGTGGCCCGGACCTGCTCCTTTTGGATATTTAAATAATCTTATAAATAAAACTATTATCCTTGATCCTAAAAGATCATACTTTGTAAAAAGAATATTTGAACTATACGCCACAGGTGCATATTCCTTAAAAGAAATTAGTATTAAGATTTACAAAGAAGGACTAAGAAGTATAAAAGGAAATCAGGTTGCGAAAACAACTATTCATCGCATATTAAAAAATCCTTTTTATTTCGGTGTTATGAGAAGTAATGGAAATTATTATTCAGGGAATCATAAACCAATTATTTCAAAAAAGCTTTTTAATGATGTTGAAAAAGTTTTTAACAAATCAAACCGGCCCAAAAAAGAAAAACACGATTTTACTTATCGTGGTTTTATAAAATGTGAAAATTGCGGTTGCTCAATAACAGCTACAAAAAAGAAAAAGCACGATTACTATTACTGCACTAATGGCAAAGATATATGCGAAGAACATAAAAAATATATGCGTTCTGAAAAAATAGATAATATTCTGGCTAACCTCTTTGGCAAAATACGCTTTGATAAAGAATTGATTGAGATGGGATATAAGGCTTCAATAGAAAAATTAAAAAATACTCAAACTTCTACAAAGACAAATTTAAATTGCCAAAAAGAAGAACTTAAAAAAAATAGAAATAAACAGAATAAGCTTCTCAATGGATATTTAACAAATACTGTTTCAGAATTCATATATAAACAGAAAGCAGAAGAACTTTCAATTGAAGAAAAAAACATTGAATTATCTATTAAAAAACAACAAAAAAAGGCTGACCCCTATTCTACTTTGGAACTTATTAAAAACAAGATGATGTTCGCACATAGAGCCAAAAGAAAGTTTTTAAAAGGTAATAACTCTAAAAAAAGAAAAATGCTTGAAATTCTACTTTGGAACCTTGGACTTAAGGAACAAAAAATGGCTTCTTTCCTACTGAAAGAGCCATATCAGACACT
>CAZHJA010000074.1:0-2309 GCA_964532865.1 uncultured Gammaproteobacteria bacterium | reverse complement strand
AATAAATCCAATTGACATAATTTGTTTAATATAATATATTTGACAAATATGAATAAACTCAAAAAAAAATCTAAACCTGTATTAAAAAATGCAGCTCATTCTTTAGAAAAAGATGATAATAAAAAAATTAAATCCAAAAGAAAATCATTAATTATTACTTTTTTCGTGCTTATTTTCACTGCAACTGCGTCTTTTTTAATATTTAGAAATATTTCAAATAATAAGCTTAATAGGTTTAAAACAGAAATTATCCCAAATGCAGTTAAAAAACTCGTAAATGATTCATCTGTAAAAATTAAAATTGAAAATATTAAAGAAGCTAATGGGGTATATGAATTTGAAATTAGTATGGACTCAGAAAATAACCCTGAAGAAAAACCTCTAAAATATATATCATATATTACAAAAGATGGAGAAATATTATTTACTTCAGGAATTAAATTAAATGCAAAAGAAAATGAAGGAGAAACAAAAGGAACCTCTGTTAAAAAAGTAACATGTGAGGAAATGGAAAAAATAGAAAAACCAATACTTACTGCTTTTGTTGTTTCTCAATGTCCATATGGAGTACAAATGCAAAGATTATTCTATAAAACAATAACTGATCTTCCTGAATTGGGAAATTCTCTTGAAATTAAATATATAGGGGAAGTTAAAAATGGAAAAATAACTGCAATGCATGGAGATGAAGAAGCTCAAGAGAACTTAAAACAAATTTGTATAAGAGAAGAACAACCCAACCTATATTGGCCATATGTTTCCTGCTATATGAAGGAGAGTAAAACAGATGAATGTTTAGCAAGTACTGGAGTAAATACGAATACTTTAAAAGCATGCACGGATAATGCAGAAAAAGGATTAACATATGCTCAGAAAGATTTTGATTTAGCAAATAAATTTAATGTGCAAGGTTCTCCAGCCTTACTTATAAATAATGCTGACATTGTATCAGAATTTGATTTTGGAGGAAGAATACCTGATGCAATAAAAAAAATAGTATGCTGTGGATCAAAAGAAGAAAAAGAATATTGTGAGAAAGATTTATCAAAAAATGAAGTAGCTGTGTCATTTTCAGAAACTATTGAAGGAGTACAAACAGAAGTAAATGATGCTTCTTGTGAATAAAATATTAATTTATAACTTCTAAAATTGACTAAAGTTTGTGTTTTATATATCAATTTAAGATGTATTATATATGACAAATTTTGATAGTTAAATTAACTTATTATTACTACTAATTTAATATCTTTACCAAAGATATTAATAATTTACTGATAATTTTTCAATCTAGATTATTAAAATACAAACCATACATTAATTATCTAACCTATACCACCCTATCTCTTGACTAGAATCTGCTAATTTGATATTATTATATTAATTTGTGACTAAAATTGGAGTTATTTTTGTTAGATATATAGCAACATACACTCATATATTAGTTGAAAATTGTTGTATACATACAATAGTAAAAAAAAGCTTTTCCAACTAGTATTTCAAGTATCACTTGTTTTTAATCCAGAATATATAGAACTTATCTTAAAAATGGATAAAGATAACTTTTATCCCAAAAGCCAAACATCTTACAAAAACGTATAAAAATTATAAAGAAAAATTGCTTAATAAAAAATAAACAAATGGTAGAAGGATTAAATCATAAAGAAAAATTAACAAAACCAGCATTGAATATTTTTTTACTCAATATGGAAGGAGAATTAAATCTTTCATATCATGAGCCTATAGGAATTGAAGTTATTGCAGGTAGACTATTAAGAGATTTCCCAAATAATATTGGCTTGCAAATGTACGATACTCAACCGGAATTAGTAAAATATGGAAAAATTCAAACAGATAGACTGGTTGAAAAAATACATACTTTTTCTAAATCTGCATCTTGTCCTTTGCTGCTTGGAATAAGTGTACCAATCGGTTCCTGGGAATATACAAAATCTTTACTTATTAAACTTGAACAAAATCCACCAGAAGTGCCAGTAACTATTGTATTGGGTAATGCAATTGCAACGTTTACGGACCCTGATCTTTTAAAAAAGGACTTTCCAAATATAAAATTAGTAGTCGGAGAGGGAGAAGAAGCATTTTCAGACATTGCACAACAAATAATTACTGATGAGCCAGTCGAAGATAGATTGACTGCAAGTCTCCCAGATCTTGAAAAATATAGTTTGCCTTTAAGAGCATTCACTAAAGATGTAATTGATCGTGGAGGGTCAGTAAAGATCGAAATGTCAAGAGGGTGTCCACATGGCAATTGTACATTTTGTTCAAGATGTATAAGAGGTGGGAAAGAC
>CAZHJA010000073.1:0-2353 GCA_964532865.1 uncultured Gammaproteobacteria bacterium | reverse complement strand
AAAGAATTAAAAGACGATATTGCTTCTTTAAGAGTTGAAATCCTGCATGAAATTATGAAATTAAGAGAAGATGTAACAGCTCTTACAAGATATAAAGAGATGACTAAAATTAGATTAAAAAACTAGAAGAATATAATCATCTTACATCATGAATTTGTTTTTTTGTTTTACATCTTGCTTATTTCATCTATAATATTCCTATGCTCAAAAGAATTCTTTTATTTATTAAAAAGCCCACAAGTAAAGATGTAATTATTAATACATTAGGCAATTATTTAAATGTCTTTTTTATTGCCTTCTTTGCTCTTCTACTTGTCCGAGTTCTTTCCCCTTCAGAATATGGAGTATTAAGTGTTCTTTTAGGAATAGCTTATGTTCTTGCAAATATTTTGGATTTTGGAACAACTGCAACTATTTATTCATATCTTCCTCCTATGTTAGAGAAAAAGACTTCAAACATATTCCGGTTTATTAAAACATTATTCTTTTATCAATCAATTTTTTCATTTATTATCATAGGAATCCTTTTTATTACATTTCCTTATCTTGATAAAATCTTCTTTAAAACAGGTGCTCCATCATGGCAGCTATATTTAACTGCTTTTTTGGTCCTCTTTCTTATTTGGCAGAACTTTGTTTTAAATATTCTTTTTGCTGCAAAGAAATTCTTAAAAGCCAATCTCTATCTTAATCTTTCAAATCTCTTAAAAACAGCAGTTATATTATTTCTAGTATTTACAAATAATATAAGTGTAGGCTCTATTCTTTTTGTATTTGGAATACTTGGACCTATCATTTTTTTCTTTTTGTTATTTCTTGAAAAGCATGACTTTGTTTTTGTTCTTATTAAGTCAGAAGTAAAAAGAAAAGAATTCAGATTTGGATACACTTTTACATATTTTATAGCTTCTCAGTTTTTAAACCTTGGACTTCGCATGGATTTGTTTTTGCTTTCATACTATAGATGCTCAATATCACAAGCTCAAGTAGGATATTATGGTCTTGCCCAAAAAGTAATTCTTACTATTATTACTACGATAATAAGTATTACGCAGGTTCTTTCTCCAAATTTCTCAAAAATTAAAACAAAGTCAGAATCATTAAAACAACTAAAAACTGGACTTATGTATCTTTTAGTTCCATGCGGATTATTCTTAGTTCTTTTTTTCCTTCCAAACCAAGTGTATTATTTATTCTTTACAACAAAATTTGCTCAAACTGCATCAATAACAAAAGCTTTAGCTCTTCCATTTATTATTTTTACAATAGCAAACCTGCCAATACTGTTTTTGCTTTATACAATTAAAAAACCAAGGCCCATTCTTATTGCAAACATTGTGCTTTTTATAATAATTTCAGCAGGCTCTTACTATCTTATTCCTATAAAAGGAATATTTGGCCCTCCACAAGCATTGCTTGCAGCATTTTCAATAAATTTAATTATCTTAAGTATCGCTGCAATTAGAGAATATAAAAAGCTTCCTCGCTAATCTTCATTTTTTAAATAGATTTAATAAACATCCTCCTCCAAGAATTACAAACAAAAAACATCCAGCCTATTTTTATATTCGCTAAAAACCCTGCTTATTCCACATCTCATAACTTAATCCTCTTAAGTTTTTTGTTTTTGTATGCATATATCCTTTTTCTTTAAGAAGAAAAGAATAATCTATTCCATATATTTCACTTGTATATGGAATAATAATTAATTCTTTATCTTTAGTATTAAGACTCTTAAATGAAATTAAATCTATTACTTTTAAATCAGGAATATAGTATCTTATGGCATCTGAGGAAGAAGCTATCATTACAACTTTTTTATTATTAGGTATCTCTTTTGCCAAAGCTTTCCAGTTCTCTCTGTGAAAACTTGGAAATAGTAGGTAAGAAAACGTAAAAATGCAAAATCCTGATAAAATAAATATTCTTTGCCATGTTTTGCTTGTTCCTATTGAAAGCAGAAGGCTTAATATAAAAATAAGATAAATAAATCTAAAATACAAAAGTAGGGGAGTAAAGCATGAAAAAATAAATCCTATTAAAAGAGTAGTAATAAAAAAGTAAATTAGTTTTTTTGATTTTTTTCCTGCCTTTACCACAATAAAAGAAAGAATAAGTGTCCAAAGAATTGAAATGGCATAATATATCTCTTTTGGATAAAAGCTTATTCTTCCTATTGAAAATTTAATAGGAATTAATAATAAATTTTTAATAGTGGCTTTACCTAAAACCAAATCCCAGTTTTTAACAATAACTAAAGCTTCTCTTGAATGTAAAAGCTGGCTATATAACAATGGGGAAATAATTAACAAACTTAATATAAAGCCTGGAAGTATTAATAATAAAGTCTTTA
>CAZHJA010000072.1:0-2462 GCA_964532865.1 uncultured Gammaproteobacteria bacterium | reverse complement strand
TGGTCATAAATTAGCTAAGCATCCTACAAGAAAACCTAGTAATCCGAGGCAATACTCACATATCACTATACAATGTGGTAAAGAAATTCGTTCTTTAAACTATAGACAAACTATTATTAAAGAAATTATGCAATTTGGTTTTACGAAAGAACAAGTTCATTTGGCTTTAAAGGGAAAAAGTAAAATATTAAAAAGAGTTTTAGGATAAATAATTTACTGATTATATATTTGATAGAGCTTTAGACTACACATACAACCTATTTTGATATTTGTGAGTTCGCCGGGACTCGAACCCGGAACCAATAGCTTAAAAGGCTACTGCTCTACCAATTGAGCTACGAACCCTTGATATAAGTATATAATTTTATCAAGCTTAAAGTATATAATCAATAGAGAATATTTCTCTTGTTAATAATGTGTAATTTTATTACAATAACAATCATGAAACCTGAAATACATATTTTATCTAATGGTCTTAGAGTTGTATTTATAGATACTAAAGCTTTTTCTTCAATAACAACACTTCTTTTAGTTGGGGCAGGATCAAGATATGAAAATATGGGAAATAATGGAATTGCTCATTTTTTTGAGCATATGGCATTTAAGGGGAGTAAAAAATATCCAAGCTCATTTTTAATTTCTTCATTAGTTGAAGGATTAGGAGGAGTATTTAATGCGTTTACTGGAAAAGATCATACAGGCTATTATATTAAAGCAACGAACGAGCATTTTAATACTGTAATTGATGTATTGTCTGACATGGTATTAAATTCTCTTCTTATTGAAGAAGAGATACAGAGGGAAAAAGGAGTAATACTAGAGGAGCTTAATATGTATGAGGATACTCCTTCCAGAAAAATTGCAGACATATATGAAGGATTATTATATAAAGGAAATCCTTTGGGCTATGATATTATAGGAACAAAGGGAAATATTAAAGATTTTACAAGGAAAGTCTTTATTAATTACATTCGTGAACTTTACAATCCTGAAAATGCAGTTTTAGTTGTTGCAGGAGGATTAGGAGATAAGAAAAAGTATTTAGATATTGTTAAAGAGAAATTCTTAAAATGGGAAAAAGGAAAAGAAATAAATATAAAAGAGGCTAAAGAAAGTCAAAAAAAACCTCAGACGTTAGTTAAATACAAAAAAACAGAACAAGCTCATCTTTGTTTAGGCTTTAGAGCATTTTCATATTTTGATAAAAGAAAATATGCATTAAACGTATTATCTGCAATTTTAGGAGCTGGGATGTCTTCAAGACTGTTTATTGAAGTTCGTGAGCGAAGAGGCTTATGCTACTATATTTCAGAAGATCCTTCATTATATAGTGATGTTGGAAATATTACAATTCAGGCAGGAATAACAAACAATCCCAATAAGGTAAAAGAAGCAGTTGAAGTAATGTTAAAAGAACATAAAAAAGTAATGGAGGGTGATGTTAAAAAAGATGAATTAAAAAAGGTAAAAGAACTTCTTAAAGGCAGACTTCTTTTATCAATGGAAGACTCATTTAATGTTGCATATTTTGCTGGAAGAAGACTTCTTTTAGAAGGAACTGTTCGTACTCCTGGTGAAATAATAAAAAGAATTGAAAAGGTAACAAGACAAGATATTATTGATGTTTCTTCACAAGTATTTGATTTAAAAAGACTTAACTTTGCGATAATTGGGCCATTTAAACAATTAAAACTGGATTTTAGACTTTAATAATTATTTAAATTTATGGACATTGTTTTCCTTATCTTTCTATTTCTATTTGGTACTGCCGTAGGTTCATTTTTAAATGTATTAATTGACAGACTTCCCAATGAAAAATCAATAATGGGACGCTCTCACTGTGATAATTGTAAAAAAAAGCTTGCATGGTATGATATGTTTCCAATAATTTCTTACTTTCTTTTAAAGGGAAAATGCAGGTATTGTAAAAAAAAGCTTAGCTTTCAATATCCATTAGTTGAATTTATTACAGGATTCATGTTTGTTTTAGTATGGACGTTAGTACTTCCTTCGGAAACAGCATATTTTATGAAGAAATTAGTATTGTTGGGCATGATTTCATGCCTTATTGTTATTTTTTTTACAGACTTAAAGTATCGTATGATTCCAGATTCTGTACAAATAGTATTATTTGCTTTAGGGTTCTTCTTTCCATTTGCAAGTCAAATTACTGCAAAGCTTTTCTTTTTCAGAGCAATATCTGCATTTGTTGTAATGTCTCCAATATTATTTCTTCACTTTATTACAAAGGGTAGGGGAATGGGATTTGGAGATGTTAAGCTTGGATTTATTATTGGATTTTTACTTGGGTTGAAGGCAGGACTTATTTCTCTTTATTTGGCATTTATTTTAGGAGCAATTTTCGGATTAATCCTTATTATTTCTAAAAAAAAGAAATTAAAAAGCAAAATTGCATTTGGGCCGTTTTTGGTTTTGGGGATGCTGATAATAATGTTTTGGAA
>CAZHJA010000071.1:0-2517 GCA_964532865.1 uncultured Gammaproteobacteria bacterium | reverse complement strand
TCAATTTAAACAAAAAGTCGTAGAAAGTGTTCTTGAAAAACGGGGTACTTGACAGTTTTAAGATCGATAATAATATTATCCCCGCTTTTTTTTCCAAAACGGCTGGATAAACCTAATAGAACAGAGGCAACTTTTGTATATGCATTTTTTGAAATTAGATATTCAATCTTGCCTAATACCTGCCTAAATCCTATTAATATGCTTTTAAAAAGCTCAAATAAGATTAAAGAGTCAGACTTAATAAATTTTATAACATCTCTTTTTGGAGTTCTCCAAAGCTCAATATCAGTAACAGCTTCAAAATAATATTTATTTGGAATTTCTGAAATTGCAAAAATTAGAGAAAAATAAAAAAGGGGTTTGAAAATATGAATTGTTTTTTCACTTCCATTATATGACATCTTATACATTCTTACATACCCCTTTTTAATATATGAAATATATTCAAATTCTTCATCAGGCCTGTAAATTACCTCGCCTTTTTTGTATTTTACTAGCTTGTATTTTTTAAAAAATAATTCAAGTTTCTTTTTGACTTTTGAGTCCATATTCGATAAATATTTTACCATATTTATAGAATAAACAATATCACAAATTAATGATAAGTAACAAATTTGCTTTTTAAACTACTATTTATATATTTATGCAAAAAAGCATTAATAAATTAAACAAGTAATTAGTCTTTACATTTACTCCATAATCCTTTATTTTCTTCTTGCGCTTTATTTTGCATTTCTTTTAAGAGTTCAGAATATTTTACATCAGGCGGGAATGTTGATACATATGCGTAACCTTGTTCAACTAAATATTTATTAATAAAAAGTTCTTCTGAGTCTTTATTTAAAACATATACATAACGCAGCAATCTTCCATATTTATCAATTTCTGAAATATCTTTTTCTAATCTTATAGTTTTCCTTCAACTAATTCAATATTTTTATCTCTTGCTTCTTTACCATAACAATTAAGCTCTTTGCGCTTATTATTAAGCTCTGGAGTATTAATTCCTATATATCTAACTCTCAAACCTCCTTCAAGCTCAATAGTATCGCCATCAATAACTCGCTTTACTTTTAATTCTACTTGTTCTTTAAATATCGTTGGAGTAACTACATCTGCTTTTAAATTAGTATTTATATTTTCAATACTAGCTGGATCAATATATGAATGAAGTGTATATCCAAAAACTATTCCTAGGGAAAAAATAAATATTATAAATGAATATTTTTTCTTTAATCTTCTCACTTTTTCATTCTAACAGGTTTTAAATTAATAATTTGATAAAATATGGTTATCGGGGCGTAGTTCAGATGGAAGAATGTGCGCTTTGGGAGCGTAAGGTCGCGAGTTCGAGTCTCGCCGCCCCGACCCAAAGACAGAAGCGTAACAAATTTGTCACCTAGAGATTAGAAAAGGAGTGGTAGATTAACCCGCTCTTTTTTTGTCATCTGTACCCCTGTTTTACCTCTAAGATAGCGGAATTTACCACGACAATCTGTGAATTTTGTAAATCTTCTTTTAAGAATGTATCCGTTAAACCAAAGTCTAGCGTGTTTAATTGTTTGAAACGATCTTAATTTTTGTAATCTTCCTTCCAAATGTCCATTTAATCCTTCAATAATATTATTAGTTAATGGAGCCTGAGGAATATTCCGGTAAGCTAAAAGTTCAGTCTTGTATTTTTCAATGTTAGTTAATATCTGTAAACATAGAAGATCATCTTTAAAATCACGATAAAGCGCCCATAGCCACTTATTGAATGTTTCATCAGATAGTTTATTTGACGAATTAAGTATTGATTCAATCCGTCTCATAAAAGGACGATAAAAATTATCTGACCTAACATGTAAATCACGTCGTATATTTTCTTTAAAGTGATTGTAACAGGTTTGTACTTTAACTTTAGGGAACGCTGATTTTGCCGCCATCTTCAAATTAATATTATCATCACAAACTAAAAGTTGTGGAAAAACGGTTAAGATACGAAAATAGGAGAAAAGTTTTCTCCATGATTGGTAAGTTTCAGAAGGTGCAATCATAAAAACAGGGATATCATGTCTAAAGTAATCGACTCCCCAAAGCAATACCCAATTATGTTTTGATTCAGCTACATTAAAATATTTGCCGTCAAAGACAAAGACACTAGAAAACCTATTACAATAATTAAAACTAAACTGATTATTATTTGGTAGTTTTTTTAATTCCTCATGGCAGATTCTCCATATTTTCATATGTGACACTTTGTATTTATTAGCTATGCTTCTAAATGATAGAGCATCCAAATGATCGTAAAGAATTGATTTTTTATTAATCCAATAAGTATCTATTGAAAAATATTTTTTACATTCTTTACAAAAATACAAAATAGAAGTAGCTCGTTTAGTTTTTCTAATAACAGAATGAGTTGATAAACAAACGGGGCATTTATATTTTTTCATATACCCCATTTATGAAGATTTTGTTATACTAAATCAATTAGAAGTACTATTTACAGGTAACAAATTTGTTACGGTACCC
>CAZHJA010000070.1:0-2612 GCA_964532865.1 uncultured Gammaproteobacteria bacterium | reverse complement strand
CCCCCTTTCTTTCCCCCCTTTTTCTTGTACAATTTAATTTGGTTATATAAATTAAGAATTTTAAAATTTAAAATTAATAATGGATGATGATCCTGAACATAGCAGTTTTTTCAGAATAGCTAAAAGAATTGATAAGGAAAGAAAACATGGAGTCCTTAATCCTCTTCGATCAGAAATAACAATACCTAATCCTGCACCATATAATCAAATAATAGGTAATGAAACTAAAACTAAAGTATTAGAAGTTAAATTAATGGATAAAGGAAGATCATCTGTTGTTGTTTTCTCAACACCAGAAGCAGAAGCAATAAGTGGAGGGGGAATATTTAAGTTCAATACAGAAACTAAAAAGATAGAGTTTGCTTTACCTAGATTTCATTTAGGAACAAATGCTCAATTGGATTTAGAAATTGCAATGCTTCAGCTTGCACATACTTCATTATTAAAACAAATTATTGGCAATTCTAATCCTGAAAATTCAGGAATTATACTTTTTGCAAGAGAAGGACCTCTTTCATTATGGCAAAGAGCAGTTTTTAACTTATCAGGAAAAAACTTACCCACAACAATTATAAATGTTACTCATGAGAAGGCTGATAATGAATTTACTCGTATAGCTAGAGTTTCCTCTAAACCAAATCTTGAAGGATTTAATTCACATAAGCTTGACATTATTTATTTATGTGATCCTATTGCTTCAGGAATGCAGTATGTTAGAGTTATTGAATGGTTAATAAAATGCAATCGTAAGCCTAAAATAATTGTAGCTATTGCACCAATGGCTAATTGTTTTGGATTAAATGTAATTGCTTCATTTTGCAATGAAAATAAAATTGAGTTTAAAGCAGGAGTTTGCGCTACATTGCTTGATACTGTAAAGCCATTAATGTATTATTCTCCATATCCTGAAAATATAAATAAAATTGCAAATATTGAAGTTTACAATTTAATAAGTAAAATTTTTGGTTTTAAAGTTCACAAGTTTTGTATTAGAGGTAATTGGACAGCTACATTTTTTGGTGGAGATAAATTGCCATTAATTGATTCAAATAAAGAGCTTAAAGATTTAGATATGGGATTGGATAATAAAGCATTATTTGAAAAATGTAAAAAATTAACTCCAGAAATAGCTAAGAATTACAATGTTTTAAAATCTTTAATTCCTTACTCTACACTTCTTGAAATCAAAGAGTCAGGTTTATCAATAAATGACTTCATCTCTTGATATAATATATATAGATAAATATTTAATTTAAATATTTAAAAAGGAGGTGAAAATTATGCCTGTAAAAAAGAAAAAAGAATCATTTCAAGTAAAAGGAGAAGAATTATTAAAAAAAGTTAAGGAATTAATAAGAGAAGGAAATATTAGAAAGATTACAATTAAAGATAAAAAAGGAAAAGAATTAGTAGTATTTCCATTGAGTGTAGGAGTTGTTGGGGCAGTACTTGTTCCAGTACTTGCTGCTATAGGAGCAATTGCAGCATTAGTTACTGAATGTACTCTTTCAGTTGAGAGAAAGTAAATTTAAGCTTTTTTATTAAAAACAAGCATAAATTTTGTATAATATTTTAGGTTACAATAAGCGTTTGTAACTCAGCGGCAGAGTGCCATCCTTATAAGATGGAAGTCCTTGGTTCGAATCCAAGCAGACGCACAAAGCTGAGATAGCCAAGTTGGTCACGGCGGGAGTCTGAAAAACTTCAGATGTCAGTTCGATTCTGACTCTCAGCACAAAAGTATAGCGGGCGTAGTTTACCGGTAAAATGTCTCCTTGCCAAGGAGAAGACAGAGGGTTCAATTCCCTTCGCCCGCTCCTGAAGAATATATAAGAAGAGCTTTTTCAAATGCCTCTCTATCTGTTTTATAAGTAAGAGTTTTTATTGCTTCTTCCTTTGTTACGAATTTTGCATTAGATATTTCCCAGTCATGGTTTTTAGGATCTCCTGAAATGTATTCCATAAGAAAATAATAAACGTCTTTTTTAATAAGCATATCTTTAAATCTATATGTATATTGTGTTTTTATTGGCTCTTTATATACAATCTTTGTTTTTACTCCTCCTTCTTCATTAACTTCTCTTAATGCAGCTTTTTCTTTTGATTCTTGGATTTCTTCATCTCCAACTAATCCTTTAGGAAATCCCCATCCTTTATGTTGTGAGTGTTGTACGATAAGCCAGTAAGTTTTGTCCCCCTTTTTTTTAAATACTATTCCTCCTGAGGAAATTTCATTTTTCATCTTCATAATATTGTCCTCCCATTTCATATTCAAAGATTTCTTTTCGTATGGGACCTAAGAATTGTTGATGTAGTATTGCTTTTATTGATTTATACAGGCTTACAAATAATCCTTCCTTTTCAAATCTTCTTGCAGACACATAAAATAATGGAGTTCTAAATACTGCAAATTTTGCATGTTTTTTATGAGCTTTTTGAATAAGATGAAAGTCTTCTCCAAATACAATTCTTTGATCAAATCCTCTTATTGATTCAAACATCTTTTTTTTCATAATAATACATGGTCCATTTGCAGCAGGATTAATCTTTTGAGATATTGTCATTCCTAAATTCATAATAGTAAGAATAATACTTCCTACTATTGATTTTTC
>CAZHJA010000069.1:0-2692 GCA_964532865.1 uncultured Gammaproteobacteria bacterium | reverse complement strand
GATGTTAACATTGAAAACATAATATAATTTATCTTTTTTAATGTCAACGGACTATAGACTACAAGATAGGAACACTAAAAAGAAAGAGCAAGATGGATATAAATATCTGATATAATAAAATCTATTAGAAATTAATCATTTCATAATATGAAAAAGACAGCATTAATAACTGGAATTCTTGGACAGGATGGTCCGTATTTGGCAAAATATTTGCTTGAGAAGGATTATAAGGTTTATGGAATGATTAGAAGATATTCTGAACCAAGTTTCAGAAATATTGATTATATTGGTGTTAAGAATAATATTGACTTTATTGAAGGAGACATGTCAGATGAATCATCTCTTTTTAATAATATTAAAGTAATAAAACCAAATGAAGTATATAATTTAGCTGCTCAATCATTTGTTGGTTCTTCTTGGGAGCTTGCAAAAACTACAACAGAAATCAATGCATTAGGTGTTTTATATCTTCTTAATGCCATTAAGTATTTTTCTCCAATTACAAGATTTTATCAGGCATCAACAAGTGAGATGTTTGGAACAAGTAATACAAACGGGTATCAAGATGAAAATACTCCTTTTCATCCTAGAAGTCCATATGCAATATCAAAGCTTTATGCATATTGGACTACAATAAACTTTAGAGAATCTTATGGAATTTATACTTCAAATGGTATTCTCTTCAATCATGAGTCCCCTATTCGGGGAATTCAATTTGTAACAAGAAAAATAACTGATGGAGTAGCAAAGATAAAGCATGGCTTATCTGAAAAACTTTATTTAGGAAATCTTAATGCAAAACGTGATTGGGGCTTTGCAGAAGACTATGTAAAAGCGATGTACTTAATGCTACAAAAGAAAACGCCTGCTGATTATGTAGTCGGGACAGGAGAAAATCACAGTGTAAAAGAATTTGTTGAACTTGCATTTAAATATGCGGAAATAACAAATTGGAAAAAATATATAGGAATTGATCCTAGATTTAAACGTCCTGCAGAAGTATATGAATTAAAATCAAAGCCCACAAAAGCAAAAAAAGAATTAGGATGGAAGCCAAAGGTAAGCTTTAAGGAGTTAGTAAAGATGATGGTTAAAGCAGACTTGAAGCGGTATGAAAAGAAAAAATAAAAGCAATATTAAATCAATAACTATAATTATTCCGGTCTATAATGAAGAGAAATTTATTCAAGCTACAATAAAAAAAGTAATTAAATCAGACACCCTTTCTTTAAAAAAAGAAATAATTATTGTTGATGATGGCTCTTTAGATAATTCAGTAAAAATTATTAAACAATATATTCAAAAAATAGGAACACAAAAAAGCAGAGTAATAAAGCTTATTGAAAAAAAGAAAAATCAAGGAAAAGGATCTGCATTAAAATTAGGTTTTTTAAAATCAAAAGGAGACATTGTTTTAGTACAAGACGCGGACTTGGAATATAGTCCAGATGAATATCCTGCTTTAATTAAGCCTTTTATAGAAAATAATGCTGATTGTGTATACGGCTCAAGATTTATTTCATCCAAACCTCACAGAATACTTTACTTTTGGAATTATGCAATGAATAAATCATTAACTACATTATCCAATATTTTAACCAATCTTAACCTTACTGATATGGAAACAGGATGCAAAGTGTTTAAAGGAGACATTATTCGTAAAATTGCAAAAAAAATACAATCAAAAAGCTTTGGAATAGAACCTGAAATTACTGCATATTTGGCAAAAATTAAAGATATTAGGATTTATGAAATAGGAATATCCTATCATGGAAGAACATATAATCAGGGGAAGAAAATTAAATGGACAGATGGATTAAAAGCCATCTGGGAGATTTTAAAGTATAATATTTTTATAAAATGAGCAATAAAATATTTGCTGTTGTACCTGCATATAATGAGGAGAAGAATATAAAAAAAGTTATACTTTCGCTTTTAAAAAAAACTTCAAATATCATAATAATAAATGACGGCTCAACTGATAAAACAAAAGAAATAGTAAATGAGATTTCTTCAAACAATAAAATTAAAACAATTCATATTAAAAAAAACATAGGAAAAGGCGCAGCAATGAAAAAAGGCGCTAATTTAGCATGGAAACTGAAAGCAGATGGGATTATTTTTATTGATGCAGACAACCAGCATAATATTAAACATTTCAAAGACTTTGTTAAATATCTAAAAAAAAGAGAAGATATTATAATTGGAATAAGAATAATGAAAGCCAAGATTCCATTTGTAAGACGAGTTGGAAATGAAACATTTAGTTTTTTTATGAAAATTCTTTTTAATATTAAAATGCAGGATTTTATTTGTGGATTTAGGGCATTAAGTAAAAAAGGATATAAGAGTATACTTTGGGAATCAGATGGTTATGGAGTTGAAGTTGAAACGATGACAATTATTGCAAGGAAAAAGCTACCTTTTAAAACTGTTGTGGTGGATACTATATATTTAGATAAATATAAGGGGTTTTCAGTTTGGGATGGTATTAAGATTTTATTTCGTCTCCCCTATTGGAGGGTAAAGAAACTGTGATTGCCTATATTTTAATATCATTGTTAACTGCAAATTTATTTTATCTTTGTGCAATCTCCCTTTTTCCAGTTATTTGTATTGATTTTTCATTACCCACTTATATCTTAATTTTGTTTTTTTGTTTATTTTTTCTTAAAAAATATGCTTTAAAATA
>CAZHJA010000068.1:0-3118 GCA_964532865.1 uncultured Gammaproteobacteria bacterium | reverse complement strand
AAATATATTTTCCAGCGTCACGTAAAAATTCAATTAAACTAAGTTTGCTTAACCAGTCATTATTATCAACAACTTCAACTTGTTTTTCATTAAAGTTAAAAAAAAGCAAAAATTGTTTTTTTAGTTTTTCTTTATTTTTCAATATTTCCTTTTCAGACAATATTGGCCTTTCAACATCTTTCCCGCTTGGATCTCCTATTCTTGTTGTTCCTCCTGCAAGAAGAATAATAATATTATTTCCGAAATCATACGCTCGTTTTAATGTTATACATCCTAAAAGATGTCCAATATGAAGACTGTCTCCTGTAAGATCAGTTCCCCAATATATTGTTGTATTATTTTTAAAAGCTTTTTCTATTCCGGGAGTTTTTTGGTAAATGAGCTTTCTCCAAGTAAGTTCCTCAATAAATGAACCTTTCATATTCCCCATATTACCATAAAATTAATAATTTTTGTTATTGCTTATTCTTTTTGTTATCTCTCTGCTTTTTTCTTCTTTTTTATTTTCTTATCTTTTATTGATGAATGGATCAATAAAAAAAGTGCAAATAGTACAATTCCTCCTGCTATAAAAAAGGTCTCTAAAGGACCAATATAGATTGTCATATTTATTAAATCCTTTTGTTATTAAAATATACTTAAAATTAACTATTATAAATATTTTATTAATTGATCAAAAAACTACTCTTTTCCCCTATTTTTGATTATTACTTTCATCTTTTAATGTGGGATAAGCAATTAATACAATTGTTAATATTAAAATGCTTCCTGCTAGATAAAAGGTCTCTAAAGGACCAATAACTATATTCATCTTTTCCTTATTCCTTTCATTAAGTATAAACTACTAATAACACATACATTTGTAAAAAATATATAAAACAAGTAATTAAAATTCAAACTAAATTATTTTTCTGCTTTTTTATTCTTTTTTGTTTTCTTATCTTTTACTGTTGCGTATGCTAATATTGCAATTGCTAATGTTAGGATGCTTCCTGCGATATAAAAAGCTCCCATAGAGTCAATATAAATACTCATGTTTTTTTGCTTCCTTTCATGAAAAATAAACTTGTATATATGCAAAATCCAGTAAACATTAATCCTAATAATATCATATGCTAAGTTGTATTTCCAAATCGAGAAAAAACAGGCATAACTAATGTCGCAATAAAAACTAAACCTAAATTTCCAGAAAAATCAGCTAGTTTTTCTTTTTGTCCTTTATTTAATCTTAGTGCTAGAAACATTAAAAATATTATCCTTAAATAATTAATATTCATCAACGGACAATATGCTACAAAATTCCTGAATTAGATTATTAAAGAAGTGTAAAATAGCTAAATATATACTTAATGCTTTAAAATAATTCTGCAATCTACAGCAGAAATTGATTTTTCAGAAACCATAAGAGGATTAATGTCAATTTCTTCAATATTATCATGCCTTTCAAGAAGAAGTCCTACTTTAATAAGTATCTCATACAGGCGTTTAACTTCAATCTCAGGAAGTCTTCTAAATCCTTTTGAAAGATCATGTACTTTGGTTTGTTTTAACATATGCAAAAACTCCTCATAGCTAAAAGGCAGCACCCTATATGAAACGTCTTTAATAAGCTCGGTAAATATCCCTCCTATACCTATAACCAAAACTATTCCAAATGATGAATCCCTTTTTGCTCCTATAAATATTTCATAGCCTTTTACCATTTTCTGAAGTATAAACTTTCCGTTTCTATCTAAACTTTTAATGTGCCTATAGGCCCTAAACAATTCATCATGAGTGTCTACATCTGTAATTACTCCTTTTACTTCAGTTTTATGTATTACTTTATCTGACGATAGTTTTGCAACAAGAGGATATCCAATTTTCAAAGCTGTTTTTTCAAGTTCAGATTCTTTTTCTACTAAAAAGCAGTCTGAAACAGGAACGCCTGTTAATTTTAATATTTCGATTGAATCTATAAGATTCAATAAAGAATTGCTGTCGTTTAGATTAATAATCTTTTTTATTTTCTCTTCATTTGAAAGTAAAATTAGCTTTCCTAAAGGAACATATTTAATGTCCTTTTCTTGATTTATCCACTGTTTATAATAGATAATTTTGCTTAATACTTTAGGAATAATGTCAAAATTGTAAAAACTTGCGATTTTATGCTTTTCAAAATATAAATGCATATCTTTTACAGACTGCTCTCCCATAAATATTGGAAATATTGGTTTATTAAAATGTTTCTGAACAGACGTAATAATCTCTGCTGTTTTTTTAATTTCTGTATTTGCCTGGGGAGTAAGTAGTACAAAAATTGATCCAATGTCTTTTTCTTTAATTGTTTGTGATATAACCTGTTTGTAATCAAATGCACTTGCGTCCCCTAAAACATCAATTGGATTATGAAGTGTAATTTTATGAGAATTTCCCATTGCTTGTCTTATGGCTTTTTTTGTTTTATCTGAAATTGTAATAAGCTTTAAGTTATTTTGAATTAATTTATCAGATAAAAGAACTGCTGCTCCTCCGGCATTTGATAAAACTAGTACGTTTGAGTTTGGTGGAGCTTGTTTAAAACTTAGTATTTTAAGGAGCGCTATAAATTCTGTTATACTTTCAGCCCTTATTACGCCATATTGTTTGCATACTGCATCAAATACCTGCTCATCTCCAACCATTCCTCCAGTATGAGAAGATGCTGCTTTTGAACCTTCATCTGTAACTCCACCTTTTAAAAGTACTATTGGTTTTTTTCGGCTTATTTTTTTTAATATTTTTTTAAATTTTTCTCCGTTCTTTACATCTTCAATATATATTCCTATTACGTCTGTACTTTTTGTTTTAGAAACAAACTCAAGCATATCTGACTCATCTATTATAGCTTTGTTTCCCATACTGATAAAGTATGAAAAACCCAAATTATTATGACTTGCATAATAATCAACAAGCATACTTCCTAATGCTCCTGATTGTGAAATAAAGGCGATATTTCCTTTTGGGCATGATTGTTTTAAAAATGTAAGATTAATATTATTTTCTGTTGCAATATATCCTAAGCAGTTTGGACCAAGAATATTCATTTCATATTCTTTTGCTTTTTTAATTAATGTCTTTTCTCTTTTTAATCCAAGAG
>CAZHJA010000067.1:0-3171 GCA_964532865.1 uncultured Gammaproteobacteria bacterium | reverse complement strand
AGTTATATAAATTAAGATATAATATATAAATGCTTATTCTATCAATTGATACATCATGTGATGAAACAGCAGTTGCTGTAACATCTGGAAGAAAAATTATTTCAAATGTAATTTATTCACAAAGCTTGCTTCATAAGAAATGGGGTGGAGTAGTCCCCTCTCTTGCAAGGCGAGCTCATGAGGAACGTATAGATTGGGTAGTTAATGAATCTTTAAAAAAAGCAAAGAGTACTATGGATAAAATTGATGCAATCGCTGTAACATATGGTCCAGGACTTGCAATAGCTCTTGAAGTTGGAATTAATAAGGCTAAGAAATTAAGTGTGGAATACAATAAAAAGATAATTCCAGTAAATCATATGGAAGGGCATATTTATTCATGCTTTGGACAAAATAGAAATGGAAATCCTAAACTAAATTTTAATTTTCCATATCTTGCTTTTTTAATATCAGGAGGACATACAGAGCTTGTTTTATTTAAAAGCCATATTTGTTATGAAATTTTAGGCAGTACTATAGATGATGCAGCTGGTGAAGCATTGGACAAAGCTGCTAAAATGCTGGATTTAGGATATCCAGGAGGAGAGGTTATTGAAAGCTTGGCTAGTGAGGTGAATAATAAGGATTTGTTTAATTTTCCAAGACCTATGATAAAAAAAAATACTCTTGATTTTTCTTTTTCAGGATTAAAAACTTCGTTTTACTATTTTCTTAAAAAAGAAAATAAAGTTAAAGCAGCAAAAGTAAAGGAACTTGCAAGTTCCTTTCAAGAGGCGGTTTTTGACACTCTTCTTTTAAAAACTAAAAAAGCAATTGAAATAACAAAGATAAATAGATTGCTAGTTGGAGGTGGAGTATCAGCCAATTTATACTTGAGAAGAAAAATACGAAAATTAGTAGGAGATTATAAAGGCAGTGTAATATTTCCTACCTTTAAATATCTAACAGGAGATAATGCTGCAATGATTGGTATTGTAGCAAGTTATAAAGAAAAAAAAGGTATCTTTGTAAAAGATATTAATAAGCTTGACAGAGTTCCAAGATTAAAATTAAGCGATTCATATTAATTCAAGTTGAAAAAAGCTTGTTAAAAATATATTATTGAGCTATTAATAAATTGAATATTTTCTTTATGGTAAAGCTTAAAAATCCAAAAAAACCTTCAGGACCAGTTAAGGTACGCAATTTAAAAGTCTGGGTTGATAGAAAGTTATGTATTGGAGCAGCAACATGCATTGCTGTAGCTCCAAAAACATATGTTCTTGATTCAGAGGCAAAAGCAATTATTTTAGATACAATAGACAAAGACAGTAATAAAGCAATCATTGAATCTGCAAAGGCTTGTCCTGTTGCAGCAGTAATTATTGAAGATGATAAGGGAAATAGAATATTTCCAAAATAAGAGTTATAGAAATTAAGTTCAAACATATGAGATTTTCTTGGAAAATAGGAGGAGAGGCAGGATTTGGAATTGCAACTTCCGGACTTGCATTTTCAAAAATAGCAGCAAGACATGGATATCATGTATTTGACTATATTGCTTATCCTTCACTTATTCGAGGGTCGCATAATACATTTGAAGCTCAAATATCAGATGAAAAAGTAACAAGTCTAAAAGGTGACATTGACTTTTTAGCATGCTTAAATGAGCAAACTTTTAAACTTCACAAAAATAGATTAACTTCTAAAAGCTGTGTTATTTATGACAAGCAAGAGTTTAATGTAAGTGGAAACTTTGTAAAAATTTCAATTCCTGTTGGAGAAATAATCAAAAAACTAAAAGGTGATGATATTATGAAAAATACCATAATGCTTGGGGCTTCTCTTGCATTGCTGGGTGCAGATATTTCTATGTATTTTAATTTGATAAATGAACAATTTGAAAGAAAAGGAAAAGAGATTGTTGATTTTAATAAAAAGTTTGCAAGAGAAGGATATGACTATGTAATCAAAAATTATTCAAAAGATATTAAGAATGTTATGAAAAAGAAAGCAAAAATTAAAGAAAAGATTGTAATATCTGGAAATGAAGCATTTTCTTTAGGATCAGTTATTGCAGACTGCAGGCTATATGCCGCATATCCTATGACGCCGGCAAGTTCAGTTCTTACTACTCTTGCGCTCTGGCAAAGGAAAACTAATATGATAGTTCGTCACCCAGAAGATGAGATTGCTGCAATAAACACTGCAATAGGTGCTTCTTTTGCAGGTGCAAGGTCATCTGTAGGTACGTCAGGTGGTGGCTTTGCTCTTATGGTAGAAAGCATGTCTTTAGCTGGAGCTACAGAAACTCCACTAGTAGTTTTTATGGCACAAAGAGCAGGCCCTGCAACTGGAATGCCAACATGGACTGAGCAGGGAGATTTGTTATTTTCCATATTTTCAGGACATGGAGAATTTCCAAAGATAGTTCTTACTCCAGGAGACAGTGAGGAAATGATTAATTTAACTGCAAAAGCATATAATTTAGCAGATATCTATCAGACTCCAGTTATTGTTCTTTCTGATATGTTTTTATCTGAGGCTCATATATCTATTGATAAAGATAGTGTTATGGATTTTATTTCAAAATTCAAAATTAATAGAGGCAAAACAAGTTTTACTTGCTCTGATAAAAAATATCTTAGATATAAATTATCATTAGATGGTATATCAGAAAGGCTTATTCCAGGAGCAAAAGGACACTTTTATCAGGCAAATTCATATGAGCATTTGGAAGATGGGCATACCACGGAAGATAAGGATGAAAGAGTAAATCAGGTTAATAAGAGAAACAATAAAACAAAAACATATTTAAATAAAGATTTTTCTATGCCAAAGATATATGGTGATTTAGAAAGATCACATCTTGTTTTTGTTTCATGGGGATCTTGTAAGGGTCCTGTACTTGAAGCCTGCAAGTTGCTAAAGGAAAAGAATAAAAGCTCTGCATTTATTCATTTTACTCATATTTGGCCATTAGATAAAGAAAAAATTAAAAAATTATTTAAAAAAGACAAAGAATATGTATTAATAGAAAGTAATTCTCAAGCTCAATTTGGTAAAATATTAACTATGGAAACTGGAATTGAAATTAAAAAGAAGCTTTTGAAATATGATGGAAGGCAATTAATGCCTGAGGAGATTGTTAAATTTATTTTAACAAAAGTCAATTTAAAACAATGAAATTAA
>CAZHJA010000066.1:0-3239 GCA_964532865.1 uncultured Gammaproteobacteria bacterium | reverse complement strand
AAGATATTTATTGCTTCTTGTATAGATAAACAGCAGAAGTAATATTACAAAAAGATATATGAATAAGGGAGGAATTGCTAATTGTTTTTTATCATGCTTGTGTTTTTTAACCATGGCTAAGATTTATTATAGTAGATAATCTTACTAAGAAAAAACTGTTTGTTTTTAAAAGCTTAAAATATAAAAGTAATAAAAAATAGTAATAATTTATATTTTTGCATATTTAATCTTTTTTTAATATTTTTATGATATAAATATGAGTGGTAAATATGCGCATACTTATTGTTGACGATGATGAAAGCCTTGCAGAAACAATACGTGAGAAACTAAGCAAAGATTATATTACAGATATTGTATTTTCAGGAAGAGACGCTATTGATTTCGCTGAAATGAGTTCTTATGATGTGATTGTTCTTGATTCATTGCTCCCCGATATAAATGGGATTGAGGTTTTAAAAACTTTAAGATTAAGAAAAATATTGTCTCCAATTATATTTCTAACAGGCCAAGCTAGTTGTATAGATAAAGTTAAGGCATTAAATTGTGGAGCAGATGATTATCTTACAAAGCCCTTTGATTTTCCTGAACTTGAAGCCAGATTAAGAGCATTATTAAGAAGAAATTCGCTTAGTTTAAAAACAAATACTCTTAAAATTGCAGATCTTAGTGTTGATATTGCTAAAAAGACTGTAATAAGGGGGAATAAGAAAATCTTTTTAAGAAGAAAAGAATTTGAACTTCTTGAGTATTTGATCCATAATAAAGGAAAAGTTTTAAATAGAGACATGATATTAAATCATGTTTGGGATAATCCAGGTGAAGTAACAACAAATATTGTAGATGTTAATATTAAATACTTAAGAGACAGAATAGATAAGCCTTTTGAGAAAAAATTAATAAAAACAGTATATAATTTTGGCTATAAAATTGAAGCATGAAAAATACAATATATAGTTTTAATAAACTTGTTTTGGAAATTAATAAATATTTACGATTTTTCTTTAAAGAGAAAAATAAAGCTTTGGAGAAAGATATAAAAGAATGCTGTATGCGAGGAGGAAAGAGATTAAGACCTGCACTTGTTTATTACGGGTATAAATTATTTTCCAATAATAATGAAAATGATAAAGAAATAATTAAAGCGTCAATTACTTTGGAATTAATTCATACCTTTTTTTTAATACATGATGATTTTATGGACAAAAGTAATTTAAGAAGAGGAAAAAGAACAATGCATGAAAAATATAAAGATAGGTATTTTGCAAAAATCATGAATTTAAAAGATGCTAAAGATTATGGAGATTCAATGGCTGTTCTTGCTGGAGATTATTCATATATGCTTGGAATTAATGCAATATTAAGTTCAAATTTGAGTTCAGAAATTAAGATAAAAGTAATTAAAAAAATAAATAAAATGATATCAGACACAATTATTGGGCAAGAGCTTGATATTAAAATTCAAAACTTAAAAAGCAGTATTTCTGAAACTGATATATTAGCTATGTATAAATTAAAAACTGCAAAATATTCATTTGATTATCCTCTTCAAGTTGGAGCAATACTTTCTCAAAGTAAGAGAAAATATGAAAAATTAATTTCAGACTATGCAATATCCTGTGGAATAGCTTATCAAATCAAAGATGATATTTTGGATTTATTTGAAAGTAAAAACACAGGAAAGTCATATGCGCAGGACATAATAGAAGGAAAAAAGACTCTTCTAATAATTAAAGCTTATGAAAAGGCATCAAGTCAAGAAAAAAGAGTTTTGAATCAAGTATTGGGGAATAAAAAAATTCAAACAAAAGATATAAATAAAGTAAAAAAGATTATTGAAAAAACAGGAGCTTATGAATACTGCAAACAAAAAAATAGGGAATATATTAATCATGCAAAAAAAGCATTAAATAAACTAGCTCAAAAGGATTTAAATAAAAAAGTAATTTCACGTCTTGAGTTTTTGGCAGATTTTTCCATTATAAGAAAATACTGATTATATTCTATAAATCTATCAAGATTGTCAATAATGTATAATCTCGATTGTTTGTGTAGCTTACATATTGGCAAAATAGTTAAATATGGGAAAAGCCAAAAGTAGCATAATATTTATAGCTTTAATTATTATAGCTTTATGTCTTGCATTATTTTTTAAATCTATAATATCTGCATTATTTATCTTAGCTTTTATTAGTATTATAAATTGGTTTTCAAATATTTACATTAAAAAAGCTCTATATAAATCTCTCGAATCTGAACATAATCTTAGAAAAGAAAGAGATGAACTTAAAGCAGAGATTAAAAAAAACATAAAAGAAATTAAAAACAAACAGCTTGAGAAATTATTTTCATTATATCGCTTTATTCAATTTGGACGTTTAGCATCAGGATTATTTCATGACCTGATAAATCCTCTTACTACAATATCTCTTAACTTAGACAGGATAAGTGAAAAAAATAATAGAAATATTTCAAAATATGTTAAAAAAGCAAAAAAAGAAATAAAGCGCATGGGACTATTTATAGTATCAATACAAAAACAAATAAAAGCACAAAAAACTCAAATTAAATTTAATTTAAAACATGAGGTTCTTGAAGTAATTGATGTTTTGGATTATAAAGCAAAAGAAAATAATGTAATTGTAAATATAAATAGCACGCAGGAAATTATTTGTCTTGGAGATCCTATTAAGTTTACTCAATTAGCAACAAATTTACTTTCAAATGCAATAGATTCATACGAGAAAGTAAAAAGAGAAAAACAAAGAATTGTAAATATTAATATTAAGAATAGAAAAGAAAAGATTACTATTGAAGTTCAGGATTTTGGATGTGGTATAAAAGAAGAAATCAAATATAAAATATTTAAGCCCTTTTTTACAACAAAAGATACGGAGCATGGAACCGGAATAGGCCTAACAATTAGTAAAGAAATAATTGAAGAGGAATTTGGAGGGACAATATCTTTCAAAAGTCAAAAAGGAAAAGGATCGAAATTTATTTTAATATTTTCTCAAAATTATTCTAGGTAAATTTAAACAAAATTTAGTATACTAATTAATTATGGATCTTCAGAATATTTTTTATATACTTGCAATAATATATTTATGCCTAGGGATTCTTTTTCTATTTACTTTATTTTTTCTTATCTTATGGATAAAAAAATCTATTAATAATTATAAAAATAATGTTGTAAACAAAGCTCTTTCTTTAGTAAAAGGGAAAAAAGGAGAAATTATTGT
>CAZHJA010000065.1:0-3334 GCA_964532865.1 uncultured Gammaproteobacteria bacterium | reverse complement strand
AAATTGCATTTGGGCCGTTTTTGGTTTTGGGGATGCTGATAATAATGTTTTGGAAAGATACTATATTCTTGTTGCTTAATAATATTTATGGATTGTAGCAAACAAAATGTTTGACTTATTTTTTTAGTATAGTAGAATAATAAAACTTAAAGGAGTTTAAAAGTATGCACAAAATAGATTTAAAAAACATTGTTTGGAAAGAGAGAAAATATTATGTTTCTCAATGTCTTAATGTTGATGTGTCTAGTTTTGGTAAAACAAAAAAAGAAGCTTTAGATAATCTCAGTGAAGCCTTGGAACTTTATTTTGAAGATGTTAAAGAACCCCAAGTAGTTGAGATTAAAGAACCACAAATAGTTAGATTTCCTTTCGCTTATGCCTAAGCTGTATTCTTCAATGCATATTATCAAGATTCTTGAAAAACACGGCTTCATTTTTGTTTCTCAAAAAGGTAGTCATACAAAGTATCGCAAGATGGGTAAATCAACATTAACGGCAATTATTCCTGCTGGCAAAAAGGAGATTCCACATGGTACGTTTAGATCCATTTTGCGCCAGAGTAAACTAACAGAAGGTGATTTTAAGAAAAGATAAGTTAAACTTCTCATATACTTAAACGTTAGGCGAAATTGTTAACTTACCTTTTAAATAGAAAGTTTAATAAATTTAATCTATAAGTTGCTATTTTGTAAGTTTTTGATTTTTAAAAAATTCTGGCCAGGAAAAACCATATTTTTTTAGTATTTGAACACCATATGTTGCGGCTCCTAGATGATTATCTAAAATAAGATTGGACAAGTGATAATACATATTTAGTTTCTTTTCGGTTTCTAAGTTCTTTTTAATATATTTTTTTAAATATTTATCCAGGTTTTTCTTATGATCATTCAAAAAAAGACTTGAAGCATAATGCTCTGTACAAAAAGCAAATGTTTCGGAGCATAGGTTGTGTTTTGGAAAATCTAGCTTGACGTTATTTAAGTCAACTCTTTTATCATTAAGAAGTAATAAAGTATTTTTTATAAATTTAATATTGTCAGTTGCACGATTTGTCATACTATGAATATTTTATCACAACAATTCATATAGTAGACATCAATAAATACAAGAAACGCTCTATTGCAAGGTCCAACATAAGTGGTTGACAGATGATTGACAATAATGTACAATATCTATCAATGAAATATTTAGATCTTCAAGCAAAAATTAATAAAAATGTATTTACTCTTCTTGATGTTAAAAAGATGTTTCCAAAAGAAGATGCATTATTAATAAGCAAGCAGCTTCATAGATTTGTTAATAGAGGATTAATTGGAAGAATAAAAAGAAATTTATATTATTTAAAAGAAAAAGAAGTTGATGAGATGTATATTGCAAATCAGATATACAAGCCTTCATATATTAGCCTTGAGTATGCTTTAAATTCCTATGGTATTATTCCAGACGTACCTTTTGCAGTCACCTCTGTTTCTTTAACAACTACAAAAAACGTAAAAACAAGCATGGGCAGTTTTTATTATTCAAAAATTAAAAAAAGCTTGTATTTTGGATTTAAAAATGTTGAGAGCTTTGAAAAAGATTATTATATGTTAGTCGCTGAAAAAGAAAAGGCTTTGCTTGATTACTTTTATATTAGAAAAATAAAGACTACTGCAGAGCTTAGGCTTTCCCTTGAAGATATTAATAAAAAGAAGTATTATAAATTCGCCAAATATTTCCCAAAATGGGTTCAGGAGATTAAAATATGAACAGCATTATCTCAAGCTTTAATCAGATAAAACAGTTTGCAAAAGAATATGGTTTACCTGCTGTTAAGAAAAAAGCCATAATTAGAGAGTATTTGCAAGTTAAGATATTAGACTTAATATATCAGAATCCAATATCTTTAAATATATATTTTGTAGGCGGGACATCTTTAAGACTTCTTCGTAACTTAGATAGATTCTCAGAAGACTTGGACTTTGATTGCAGTAATATTCAAAGCTTTGACGTGAAAAATCTAATGGATTCTGTTTATGAATTTCTTTTAAAGGAATATTTTTTAAAAGAACACATTTTCCTTTATTACAATAAAACCAAAAAAAGGCAGTATTTTGAACTTCGTTTTAAAAAAATTCTATATGATTTAAACATAAGTAAAAACAAAGATGAAAAATTAGTAATAAAATTTGATTTTGAAAATTACTGGAAAGAGGAAAAAAAAGAAACAATTCTACTTAGGAGATATGGATATTTAGCAAATATTATTACAATACCTATTAATCAAATATTAGTTCAAAAGCTTTTGGCATTTGTTAATAGAAAGGAAATCTTACTAAGAGACATATATGACATTGTATGGCTTTATGCACAAGGCGCAAAAATTGATAAGTCATTTGCTAAAAAAAACAAATTAGATAAGTTACTGTTTAAAGTAAAAGACAAGTATGCTAAAAATGAAAAGAAACTGTTCCGATATGAGTATAAGCTAAAGCCGTTTTTACTTGACGGAGATAATGTAAAAAAAATATATTTATTTAAGTCTGTATTATTGGATTTATAAACAAAATTGGTTTCTTAAAAGAAAAAATATATGATATTATAATAATATGTTCTTGTTTTGTTATAATTTAACAAATTATTTATGATGCAACAAACACTTGTAGTATTAAAGCCTGACACAGTACAGCGCGGACTTATTGGAAAGATTCTTAGTAGATTTGAGCAGGTTGGTTTAAAAATGGTAGCTTGCAAGCTTATCTTTGCTAGTGATGAATTAGCTAAAAAACATTATCCAGCTACAAGAACTGAGTTTATAAAAGGAATGGGTAAAAAAACATTAGAGAATTACAAATCACTTGGAATAGATGCAAAGAAAGAGCTTGGAACAGATGACCCGCATGAGATTGGAAAAGTAATTAGAGAATGGCTTGTAAAATATATTTCTTCAGGTCCGGCATTTGCTTTTGTATTGGAAGGACCTCATGCTATTGATCTTGTTAGAAAGCATTGCGGAGATACATTACCAGTTCTTGCCGCTCCTGGAACTATACGTGGAGATTTAACTTTTGATTCATCGTATCTTGCAAATACAGGCAAAAGACCAATAAAGAATCTTATTCATGCATCAGGAACATTAGAGGAGGCAAAATATGAAATTCCGCTTTGGTTTTCTTCTTCTGAAATCTATTCATATGAAAGAGTAGAGGAAAAAGCAATGAGGTGATATAAAGTCTAAAATAGGCTTTTATCCTAGCTTTTGGTAAAATATATATGATGTTCCTGTAGTTCAACGGATAGAATAGAGGCTTCCTAAGCCTTTGATGAAGGTTCGATTCCTTCCAGGGACGCAAAA
>CAZHJA010000064.1:0-3456 GCA_964532865.1 uncultured Gammaproteobacteria bacterium | reverse complement strand
AAGGTTAAAGTCTATATGGTGTGATACGCCTTTGTATAATAAGCGCACTATGGGGTGTACCCCGTATACTAAGAACATAGTCTATAGTTAAAATAAAAGAATATGTTTAAACAAATACCTCTTGAGATAAAACAAGAAATTCTTCAAAAGGTTAAGGAAGGCTTATCAGCTTCTGATGTAGCTATACAATATGGAATATCAACTAAAACTGTATACAAATGGCTGCAGAATGAAACCTGTTCTCCAATATCAATTCTTATTTCACAACAGACTGAAGAAGGAGAATGATGAGTTAAAAAGAATAATTGGCATAATAACCTTAGAACTTGAAAGAGGAAAAAAAAATAGAAATCATTAATAAAGCTAATAATAAAAAGTTAATTGCAGAGTGAAAGTAATACATTCCGGCCATGGGATATATACAGTAGAGTACCATGTCTGCTGGGTAACTAAGTATCGACGACGCATATTCTAAATTTTACCAGTAGCTAACCGAAATTTTTACTTTGGGAGCTATTTTCTAATAATTGTCCAATATCCTCCTTTTGCCGGACCAATTCTTTTTAATAAACCTTTTTGTTTGAGTTTTTCTATATTCATATATATGCTTTTTCCAGTAATGTCTAATTTGTTTGCTAATTCCATATAAGTTATATTACTGTCTTGAGAGATTGAATCAAGAATCTTGGCTTCATTTTCACCTACCTTTTCACCTACCTTTTTACCTACCTTCACATCTTTAGCCATTTCTAAATAAGCTCTGCTTGGCTTAAAAACAATATAAAAATGAGTGTCGGTAAATCTTATTTTTGGGAAAGGCGCTTGCTCTTTTCTACAATATCCTTTCCTTCGCCTTGCTGTAAAATAAATTGTAAGTCTTTTTTAGTCATTTTTGTTTTATTATTTTCAATTACCTATATTTTACCGTATTTTAACAAATTATCATTTCTATAGTCACCATTTATTTTGAGCTAAAGAAATAACGGATAATCCAAAATTTTCTTTAAACCATTTAGGTATTTGTTTTTTCATCACTAAAAATTCAGAGGCGGCATGGGAAACGCCAATCATACTAATATTAATGGTCTTTGCACATTTTAGACACGGTAAATATATGCGAGTTAAAGGGCATGGTAGAATAGTTCCTCTATTGTGTAGGGGATAGCTATAATAACTTTCTAATATTTTTTTGAATAATAGTATTATAGGTTTGAGTAAAAGAATTAATGCTTTGTTTTGATTCAATAAATGGAGCAAGATCTTCATATACTTTTGATTTATCAATATCCTGGGTTTTCTGTATGACTTCTTTGATAATATCTTCTTTTGATTTAATTTGGAGAATTTTTTGCAGTCTTATCCAATTCGGTTTAAGTTGGAAGTTCTCCCTTTTGGACTTCTCAATAAACCAAACAATATCAAATACATCTCTACCTTTAAATGAAATATCTTGGTTAGCTCCCTTAAAGAATTCTCGTCTCAAAAAAGCAGCAATTTTATTAGCAAATAAGGTAGGGAGGTCATAATTATTAATAAAAATGGTATATTCTGATGTGGATATGGAACTTATTTCTGTATCAAATATGCCAATTGTTTCCTTTGAAAAGTCACATCGTACAAATAGAACTGAACTTTGAACAGTTTTCTTTTTAAGACCTAATTGGTTCAATATAGATGGAAATTTAATGTATATTGTATTCTTATTTTTGTTTATTTTTGTATTAACTTCCTTATATTGTAAATTGGAAATAAAATAACTTTGTATATCTTTTGAAAATAATTCAAGCTTAAACTTTTTTATGTAATCAAAATCTAAATCTTCTGATAGTCTAGGCAGACCATATACTTTTCTCAGACAGGTTCCACCAGTGAATATAAGGTTCTTATATTGGGCTGAATTATACACATAATTCAATATATAATTCTGCAACTCTTCTTTTAGAAGAGTACGAATATAAAGGGGGTCATTTTGGCTTGACAAGACCTCCTGAGATCTCCTTTTTAAGTTATCAATAATCATATTATTTTTTCCTTTCGTAGAATAAATAATAGCCTTTGCATCTTCTTTGATTTGGCAGTTATGATAAAATCTGCAAGTTGCTTTTTATCGTTTTTATTTAAAATATCCCAATTAAATCGTCCAGAAACAGTAATAAATTCTTGAATTTCCCCTTCACTTTTAAATGTACGAAGATAAAAGAAATCAAATAATGCTTTAGCAATACTAGCTTCTCTTATTTGTTTGCCCTTAAACTGTTTTATTGTATATCCATAAAAAAATTCTTTCTTTATATTTTTATAATAAAACGTTCCTATATCTGTTACGTACTTTCTTGTAGATTTAAGTGTTATTGATGTAATTGAGAAAGAAGATTCTGGCAATAAGCCACTCTTTGACAATATATATTCCAGTGATACGTACGATGGTTGACGAATACTGTTTGCAAGATATATTAAATAGTTTTCTTTTTCAAACGGACTAATTTCACTTATAATATCATAATAATATCTTGATATGTAAAGTCCTTTTTTAAGCGGGATAAGTGTCTTGTCAGATATTAGTTTTTTTACCCAGTAGTTTAGGTTCTCATCCCGCTTTTCCAGTATAAGACCAAGGTTTTGCTTTGAAATATAAGGTACTTTTTTTAGTTGTTCTAAGAGCAATATTTTATTCATATTTATTCTACAATTAGTAAAGTAACTTACTAATTATGAAATAAAACAACGCGTATGTCAAGAGCAAGTTTTAATATAATATAGTTATAAATTAGAGAAATTCATAGTATCTTTTACGTTCAAATACTGATAAAACCTATATTCTTAGACCTATAAGTTAATAATTTACGAAGTTTTGATGGAATATAAAACATACAATACTAAATTAGCCTGCAATAATAGTCTAAAGATATTAAATAAACTTGATTATATTGACTTATCTTTTATAATAGATTATAAATACAGATATGTCTGGTTTAGAGTTAATGAAAAAATACAAACTTCCTCAAAATATTAGAGTTATTGTTAAAGTAACTAATGAAGGGATTTTTTTTGCTAGCTTTCCTGATTATCCAGGTTGTATTACAGAAGCAAAAGATATGCTTGATTTAATAAGTAATATTACTGATGTAATTCTTACCTATTTTGATGTTCCAAGAAAAGAAGCTCAAAAATTAAGTTGTTTTTACTTACCTCATAAATTATTTACCAAAAAAAAAGAACAAATTAATAAATTAGTAAGCGCACAAAAGGAAGGTAAAACATCTGATAATTTAGCTGTACGCTTCAATTATTTTACTTCATCAATATATTCATATGGGGTAAATTCCAACCTTCGGTGAAAAAAAATTAACTAAAGCATGCAAATTATTAGGATTCATTATATATAAAAATAGAGGTAAAGGTGGTCATAAATTAGCTAAGCATCCTACAAGAAAACCTAGTAATCCGAGGCAATAC
>CAZHJA010000063.1:0-3481 GCA_964532865.1 uncultured Gammaproteobacteria bacterium | reverse complement strand
ATACTATATTTTTGCAAATTACTATTGCAAATCATTTTATTCTTGATATAATTTAAACAGTTATATATTTTCGAAAGTCTTTTTAGTTTTAAGGGCAACGATTTCTATTTTGTACACAATACATCTTAATTTCAGCTGCTTTACTAATTTTTCTTTCTTTTGGAAGGAGGTGAATGTAACATGAATAAAAAACTATACGTAGGTAATTTACTATATGAAACAACCGATGATGATTTGAAAGATCTTTTTGCGCAAGCAGGAGCAGTAGTTTCTGCTAATGTAATTAAGTTTAGAGATACTGGAAGATCAAAAGGATTTGCTTTTGTAGAAATGGAAAATGAAGAAGATGCAAAAAAAGCTATTGAAATGTTTAATGGACAAGACTACAAAGAAAGGCAATTAGTTGTCTCAGAAGCAAGACCCCCTAAACCAAGAACTTCTTATGGAGGAGGAGGCGGAGGAGGGAATCGTTTTTCGCAAAGAGGAAGGTCTGATGGTGGAGGGCAAGGATATACCCCACAAGGTGGAGACGATTTTAACAGAAGATAAAAAACAGGCAGGCTATATTATTATTTTTTTAATATTCTCCTGCCTTTTTTTATGGTAAAATTCTTCTATGTCAAAATATATACCACAAAATATTGAAGATAAATGGGTGAAAAAATGGGAGAAAGATAAGACTTATTCTCCTAAAGGAAAAGTAAGTGGGGAAAATAAAGAATATATACTTGGAATGTTTCCTTATCCTTCTGGAGAAGGTCTTCATGTTGGCCATGTTCGTATTTATACAGGAACTGATGTTTTGGCAAGATACCATAGGATGAAAGGGAAACATGTAATATTTCCTATGGGATGGGATGCTTTTGGTCTTCCTGCAGAAAATGCAGCAGTAAAAGCTAAAAAAAATCCTATGGATATGGTTCCTAAGCATATTGCAAACTTCAAAAGGCAAATGAAAATGATGGGTTTTTCCTATGATTGGGATAGGGAAGTATCTACTATTGATCCTGCCTACTATAAATGGACCCAATGGCTTTTTATTCAGTTTTTTAAGATGGGCTTATTATATAAGCATGAAATGCCTATTTATTATTGCGCGCATTGTAAAACAGGACTTGCAGAAGAAGAGGTTACTGAAAAAGGACTGCATGAAAGATGTGGAAAGCCAATTACCAGAAAAGTATTACCTCAATGGCTTTTTAAAATTACAAAGTATGCAGACCGGTTGCTTTCTGATTTAAAAGGATTAGATTGGCCCAAAGGAATACTTGAAATGCAAAAGAATTGGATTGGAAGAAAAAAAGGAATAAACATTGATTATAAAATAAGCAAAAGCAATGAAAAAATAACCTGCTTTACTACACGACCTGATACTAATTTTGGAGCAACATTTATTGTTGTTGCTCCAGAACATGATTTTGTTAAAAAAATACTTAATAAAAAGCTGGATTGTAATAAAGAAACATACAAAAAAGTAAAAAGCTATTATGATAGGTCTCTATCTAAAACTGATCTTGAAAGAATTTCAGAAGGAAAGGTAAAAACAGGTGTTTTTACAGGATATTATGCAATAAATAATTTGAATAATAAATTAATACCAGTATGGATTTCTGATTTTGTCCTATCTTCATTTGGAACTGGAGCTGTTGTAGGAGTTCCAGGTCATGACAAGCGAGATTTTGAATTTGCCAAAGAGTTTGGTATTGAAATAAAACGAGTTGTAGTTGGCAAAGATAATGATAAATCTAAAATTACACAAAAAGAGCAAGTTAATGAAGAAGAAGGAATTATGATTAATTCTGATTTTTTAAATGGGATGGACATTTCTGGCGCAATAGAAAAAATGATGGATTATATGGAGAAAAAAGGATTAGGAAAAAGAGTTGTAACGTATCATATACGAGATTGGATATTTTCAAGACAAAAGTATTGGGGAGAACCAATTCCAATTGTATACTGTAAAAGCTGTGCAGAAAAAGGCATTTCATATTGGAATACCAAAAAAGGCAAAGAATTTATTAAAAAGCATAAGGATATTTGTAACAGCTACAAAGAAACAGCGAAAAATATGGCTGGCTTTTTTCCATTATCTAAAAGAGATCTTCCTCTTGAGCTTCCGTATGTTAAAAACTATATGCCAACTCAATCTGGGAAATCTCCACTGTCAAAGTTAAGCTCTTTTGTAAACACAACATGTCCTAATTGTGGAGGACAAGCCGAAAGAGAAACAGATACTATGCCAAATTGGGCAGGATCATGCTGGTATTTTCTTAGATTTGCTGACCCTAAAAATACAAAAGAACCTTTTAGCAAAGAATCTTTGAAGAAAATGCTTCCAGTTGATATGTATTTGGGAGGAGCAGAACATGCAGTTCTTCACCTTTTATATTCACGCTTTTGGGTAAAAGTTATGAAAGATTTAAATTTACTTCATTTTTCAGAACCATTTTCAGGATTAAGAAATATTGGAATGGTACTAGCTTCCGATCATAAAAAAATGAGTAAGTCATTGGGGAATATAATTAATCCAGATGGTATTGTAGAAGAATATGGAGCTGATGCTTTAAGAATATATGAGATGTTTATGGCTCCTTTTAGTCAGGAAAATGCATGGTCAATAAGAACTCTGCAAGGTGGGTATAGGTTTTTAACAAGGGTTTGGAGGATTTATAGAGTTTATGAAAATAAAAAGGAAGAAAAACATATTGAAACAAAAGAAGAAAAAGAATTAATTTCAAAATTAAGAAAAACAATAGAGAAAGTAGAAAAAGATATATTGAAAATAAAATATAATACATCCATTGCTTTTTTAATGGAATTTTTAAATGATTGGGAAAAGAATTTAAAAGACTTTACTTTAAGCAAATATCATGCAAAGCAATTTTTGCAAATATTAGCCCCATTTGCACCATTTATTACTGAGGAGATATGGAAGAACATATTTAGTGAAAAAACCTCAATTCATGTGTCTTTCTGGCCAAAATCAAATGGAAAAAAACAATATGAGGAAAATATTAATATCCCTGTTCAAGTAAATGGAAAAGTAAGGGTAGTCTTGACTGTTCCAGCAGATGAAATTTCAGAAGAATCTGTAGTAAAGAGGGCATTGGAAGAGAAAAAAGTAAGAAAATATATTGAGGGGAAAGAATATAAAGCAATATACGTAAAAGGAAGAATTTTGAATTTTGTTGTATAAAAGTAATCAAATAATACTGAATATATATTTGTATTAACGAATATAATGTCTTTGTAAAATTATAGAATTTAAGAATGGAAGTAGTCCTCCTGCTTTTTTAATTGCTTTATTTATTATCCTTTCATTCGCGCCGCACTGAAAAAGTTCAGATACATTTTGCACTCTAAGGTGTTTAAAAAACATTAATAGTGTTAGATGTAAAATATGAAGGGATCTATAGGTGTTCAAACAAGGTTAAAGTCTATATGGTGTGATACGCCTTTGTATAATAAGCGCACTATGGGG
>CAZHJA010000062.1:0-3739 GCA_964532865.1 uncultured Gammaproteobacteria bacterium | reverse complement strand
TGTAAAACTGTCGTCTTTATGACTACGGAGGTTCGAATCCTCCCCCCTGGACTGAGTAGTTTAGAGCATCTTTTCATTACACAACAACATTACCACGTCCTGTCAAAGCTGAAACAGTAAATGCTAAAATTAAAGATAGCGTCATCACAATAACCGCCCCTGTTTCAGAAGATGTAAAGCAAAAAAAGATCGATGTAATAGGAGAATAAGATAAATATAAACACCCCAATATATCCATATTGGGTTATTTTTTGTGTAAGATAGCTTATAATTATAGATATGGACAAGCTTTCAGAAACATCAACTTATTCTTGGTATCAGACACTGCAAAAGCCTTTTTTTGCTCCTCCATCATGGCTTTTTGGTGTTGCTTGGAGCATTCTTTATCCGATTATTTTTGTCAGTTTTGGGATGATTTTTTATAAAGTTTTTAAAAAAGAAATACCTTCAATTGTCGCCGTGCCTTTTATTTTCAATTTGATATTTAATTTGCTTTTTACCCCGATTCAATTTGGATTAAAGAATAATCTCCTAGCATCTGCTGACATTTTGATTGTAATAGTTACTCTTGTATGGGGAATTATTCTTGTTTATCCTCACTCAAAGAGCTTGGCTTATATACAGATTCCTTATTTACTGTGGGGATTATTTGCAACATTACTTCAGTTTTCAATATTGTTCTTAAATAAATAAGTTCTAACATCCTCCATCCCTCTGGACTCAGTGGTTTAGAACTTTAACAAAGTCTAAACCCTCTCCCAAATAATTCAACATCTCAATCATATATAATTAATGTATGTCAACTCTACCAAAAGCTATAAAATCAAAGTCAATCTATAAAAATAATTATCTAGAAATATTGGTAGATACGCTGAAATTAGATAATAAACAATGGGAACACGTACATTTTGTAAAACCAAATGAAAATGGTGTGGCAGTGATACCGCACAAGAACGATAAAATATTTCTTCTCAAACAGTATCGTCATCCAATCAAAAAATATTTATGGCAAATTCCTATGGGACAGATAGAAAAAGGACAGTCTCCAGAAGAAGCAGCAAAAGCAGAATTACAAGAAGAAGCTGGTTTTGCTGCAAAAAGTTTTGAAAAAATAGGAATAATTTCTGCTGAACCAGGTATGAGCTCTCAAAAAGAAATAATATATGTTGCTAAAGGTTTAAGCAAAGTTTCCACAAAGCGTCATTATAACGAAATAGTAATAAAAGCACGATGGTTTGATATGTCTCAAATAGATAAAATGATAAAAGCTAGCCAGATAATATGTGGATTTACCCTGAGTGCAATTTTACTTTATAAGGTTAATTATCTAAAATAAGTTCTAACTTCCTCCATCCCTCTGGACTGACTTCTTTAGGGTGTTAGAATAAGCTATGTTAAAATACCATAGATTAGATTTTATACTTTTTGATATAATATATTTTTATGGTAAGTCTTTCAGAATTAGAAAAAGAAATTAAACAAATAAAACAAAGAAATAAGCAGGTTGAAACAGATAAGGCATGGGAAACTAGTATATCAAGAAAAGCTATTTTAGCTATTTTTACTTATTTAGCTATTGGTTTATATCTTAATGCCATTGCTATACAGGCTCCGTGGCTAAACGCGATTGTTCCTACGGTTGGCTTTTTACTATCAACTCTCACACTTCCATATTTAAAAGAGCTTTGGAAGAAGAAGATATATAAAAAGTTCTAACTTCCTCCATCCCTCTGGACTCAAGCTTTCATAACAACCTTTATTAAAGAATATGAATATAATAAAAACAAGGTCTACTTTTGTTCAATTATAAGATAGTCGTGAATTTCCTTTTCATTTAGATTTTCTGATGATATTTCTACAATCATTGCACTTTCTGAACCATAGTTAATTATTTTGTGAGCAACTTTGTTACCCGGTGATACAGCGGTTAATAGACCATTATTATTTAGTGGATTAAGGTCTATAATCAATTGTTCTTTAGTATGGCGATCTTCAAAAATTGCTTTAATTGTTCCAAAGCCTACAAAAACTTCGTCTGTCTTTGTATGAAAATGATTGCCCGCTTCTGCTTCAGATTCTAAATTAACTACCGACATTATTCGCTTTTTATTATCAAATAAAGAGGGAAGGGGAATATCATCAAGTACTAATTGAAATCTTTTCTTCTTGACTTTTGATGGTTTAAATTTTTTAACCCAGATATCCATTGCAATATTTTAACATAAAATAAGATCATGGTAGTAAGTTCCAACATAATCAACTAGCATGGACTCGGTGATTTGAAGCATTAATGCATTATCTAACAATCGTAGCTTCTCTTTCAGGCCCAACAGATACAAATTTAATAGGAGTTGATAACAAATCCTCTATCCTTAATGCATACTTCTGAGCTTTTAAGGGCAGGTCGCCAAAAGAGCGGACTTCACTTGTTTTTTGTTCCCAACCAGGCATTGTTTCATAAATGGGCTTGGCACGGTATAAGAAACGAGGTTTTATAGTTGGCAAAGTATCAGCATCATATCGTTGACCATCTACTTTATAACCAATACAGATTTTAATCTCATCAAGTTCATCAAGAACATCAAGTTTTGTAAGAGCTACTTTTGTTGCTCCAGACACACGAACACTATATTTTGTAATAATAGCATCAAACCATCCACACCTTCTTGGTCTACCTGTAGTTGTGCCATATTCTTTCCCGACCTTACGAATGTATTCTCCAGTTTCATCCTCCAACTCAGTTGGAAACGGACCTTCACCTACGCGTGCTCCATATGCCCTAGTAACTCCATATACATTTCTAACTTCATTTGCATTTATTCCTGTAGCTATACTAAAGCCAGCCATTGTTGGGTGACTTGATGTAACATATGGAGTTGTTCCCAAATCTAAGTCAAGCAAGGCTCCCTGAGCTCCTTCCCCAAGTAAATTTCCACCGTCTCTATGAACTTTTTGAATAATAGGAAAAACATTTTTTACCATTGGTTCCAGTCTTTCTCGAGCAATAGTAAGCCTATCATACATTTTTTCGAAATCATATGGTCCATTTCCAATTGATTTCCTTACCATTTGATTAAAAGCATGTGGTGAAATTCCTTCAAAATCTTCACGAGACAAGTTCCCAATATGAGTCTTACCCTCCATAAGTTTCGTCATTCTTGTTTGCCAAACAAATTCTCTCATTAATCTTTTTTCAAAATCTGGCTCATATAAATGATGAATTTTCAATCCAGTTCTATCTGTACGATCGGCATATGTTGGTCCAATTCCTCTACCGGTTGTTCCAATCATTTTCCCCCCTCGAGCAGCCTCACTTAATACATCTCTTCTTTTATGCCAATCAAAGATAAGACTTGCGTCAGCTGATATTAGTAAATTAGATTCATTTATAGGAAACCCTCGTAAATTCAGTTCGTCTATCTCACCGATGAGAATATCAGGGTCAATAATAACAGTATCCCCAAGTACGCATAACGAATTAAAGATGCCCGAAGGCATGAGATGAAATTTAAACTCACCAAACTCATTATTAATAGTATGCCCAGCATTAGGACCACCTGCCCATCTTACTACCAGATCAGCATATTGAGAACCTATATCAACGAATTTTCCTTTTCCATTGTCCCCCCACCCAACATCTAAAACCACATTGGTACCTTTCCAGTAAGCAGGTGTTCTTTTACTCATAAAAGATAGTATAAGTTACGAAAACCTGAGAATCAATTCATTTTAAATATGC
>CAZHJA010000061.1:0-3811 GCA_964532865.1 uncultured Gammaproteobacteria bacterium | reverse complement strand
ATACTTCTTTTGAAAGAGGCAAGTTTGAAGTTCCTGAGAATAGTTTCATATATTTAAAATATTATAGATTGTTTATATTAAATTTGCACTTGTATTTTTTTAGAATCTAGATATTATAGAAACTTGTTCAGTTTTTGATATTTATATATTAATGAGAGAAACAGATCAACAAATTCCAGGAGAAACACCTCTTAATTCGCAAGAAGTTGAAGAATATAAACAATTTGTTAGGGAGGAAATTGTACCAGAAGAACGAGAAAAATTAACAGATTTTTACTCTCAATTTGTAGATGAACGAAGAGAAGGGCTTATAAGTATGAGTTCTGGGATAGGAGCAGCAACTGGCAGCCTTCCTCTTGACCCTACTAAATATGATGTTGTTTCGAAACCTAAAATGATTTCTCGTAAAGATGAAGTTGAAGCTTATGTAAACAGACACTTATATCTTCAAATGTTTACTCATCCAACTATAAATAAAGCGCGTAGATTATTTGAAGAAAATGAGCTTCCTTCTAAAACAATAACAAAAGAACTTCCTGTTGTTGATGAACTTAGAAGACAAGGAAAAGCAATTACTTTTTATGATCTTGGTTTAGGACCTAAAGAAGAGCGACTTGAAGAACGTATTTCAGATAGTGCAACAGAGATTCTTGGAACAAGAATGTTTACATGGCTTACAAAAGATGTAGTATCTTATCCAGTAATTTTGCCCTCAATGAATACTGTTGTAAGTTCTTTAGGACTGGCAACATTGGCTATTGCAGGAACTGCGGGATTTATTCCTATTGATGCACAATTTAATGACGTTAACAACCAAATTCTTATGGCAAGGCAGGCAATTGATTATTTAGAAAACGATCCGGTTGTACAAGAAAGTCAAGATAGAGAAGATATTATAGAAAGAGGGAGAAAGCTTATTGGAGCCACATTAAAAGCTAATCCTGAAGATGCCTTACATAGAGTAGAAAGGTTACTTGATGAAGGAATTACTACATTTAGAGTCTATGATCCAAGATCATTAATTAATAGGATGCATAAAACTACTGAAGTGCTAACTAAAGAATATGGAGATAAAATTAGATTGATTGTAGGGCAAGTTGCAGGACCAAATCATGCAAATATATTAATAGATGCTGGGGCAGATGCATTAATAATTGGGAGAGCTGATGGATCATCATGTACAACAGGAACTGTAACAAGAATTGCTCCAAACAATGCTTATGTAGCATATGATGTTGTTAATAATATGGAGAATCCTGTTCCAGTATGGATAGATTCAGGACTTGATACACCTGCAATAGCAGGGGCATTTGGATGCGGAGCTATGATGTCTAGACTACTTGCAGGAGGAACATATGAACAAGCTCCTGTTGGTTATTATTATAAAACAGTTGATGGCAGTAGGGTAAAAGAATATAGTGGTGAAGCGTCGGCACAAACAAAGTGTCGAGGTGGGAAAAATAATAGAGCAGGAGGCGTAATGTTTGTTGAGGGAGATGTTGGTTATATTGAAATAGAGGGAGATGAGAGTTTATCAGTTGCTGGAAGATTATTTGATATTTTACAAAACTACGCAACTACTCTAATATTTTTAAGACAACCCTCTGTACATGATTTTCAAAGATTTAGGGATCCAGAGTTATTTAAAATGGAAGAAAATGCTAAACGATTATCAAAATCTTATGTGAATAGTTAATTTCTACTTGCAATCTTTTAATATTGAAGCTATAATCTTTTATAGTGCAATTTTTGATTAAAGATTAATAGTTTTTTATATATATCCCGCTATATAGTACATAGCGGTTTTTTTATTATGAGACTAATTATAATTAAAGACATTTTTAAACGTATTAAAAATAATTTACTTAGTAAATACCCCGCCTAAAACGGCGGGCTTTTTTCATTATGAGTGAAAAACCATTATTTGGATTAAGATTAGCAACTGGTAATTCTAGGAAACTTGAGCAAGCACAAAAGACTTTGCCAAAGGATATAACTTTGTCTGTTATTAAACCATTATTTAACGAAGATGAGATAAAAGATAGACTGGACGTTCCACTTACAAGAGGTATTGAATATGTTGGTGCTCTTTCACGAGAAAAATTTCTAGTACAAAGAAAAAAAGAAAAAGAAAGTGCAAAAAAAGAAGAAGATGATTTTACATTAATATGTTCGGACTCTGTAGTATTATTTGAAAAAGATGGACGGCAAATTGCTTTAAATAGAAACGCTACTGATAAACAAAAAGCAGAGGCAATAACAGCTATAAATAGAGATAAAGAAATTACTTTTGTTGGAGCCACAACATTTGGATGGAGAGATGGAATAAGTGCATTGACTATTGCAACGTATCTTAAGGTTCCATTAAAGAGTGAAATTAAAGCTTTACCTTTTGAGATAGATAATTTGCCAAATATGGTAACAAAGGAAGGATTTGAAATAGGTTTTATTGATTTTGAAATGGATAGAAAAAAGGGAGAATTTAAATTAAAATTTAAAAGAAAAGATGAGACAAAAGATTTTGATAGAGCAAGACCATTTATTTCAGGAAACGCATCTGAAGTTTGGGCTTTTATTAAATCTACTTCTTTATTTGAAAAGAAACATTCTTGTGTATTACAAGAAGTAATTGAAGAGAGTCCTTTTAATACTCTGGTATTTTATGCTAATTATTCAAGTTCAGGACAAAGTTTAAAGGATTTTTATACAGCTTTAGTAAATGATAGACATGATTTTTTCTCTCAATATGGAGGCAATTGTTCTTTTTTTAGCTTAGAACTTGCTGACAGATTACATAGTCTTAATCCACAAGTTGTAATTTACCCTTCCTTAAGGCCAGAAGATAAAAATGGCCACAGTTCTCTTCTTGTTAATAAAGAAGGATATCGATTTGTTTTTGATCCTGGATTATCAATTCCTTTCCCAATTCCTTTATCAGAAGATATTTCATTATTTCCATTTTATTCAAGTGGTAAATGGATTTTAGCTGGAGTTGGAGATCTTGATAAAAAAGATAGAATTCCTGATCTAATAATTTTAAGAAAGAAAGGGAAAAAGGTACCACTTATTGGTAGGAGAGTATCATCAGTAGATGAATTTAGAGAAAAAATGCCTGAAATATTACAAGGCTTACACGAAAAAAGAGATCATATAAAAATGGATTTTCATAATGGGAGTGGGATGAAAGTGCTTGGCATTGCTTACAGTCGAAAATCAAAAAAATTAGAGATAAAGTCAGAGAAAGAAATAATTTTTAACGGTTCTTTAGGTGATTTTCTCAGTGATAGTTCATTTACTATTAAAGGTATTTGTGATCAAAAAAACCTTCCATATGATGTAATTATTGAACAATTACAATCTCTTTTATTGTATTTAGAATAATGTAAAATAAGAAAGATATGAAATTTTCTATTAATAAAGGATCTTATGGAAACAAGAAGATTATTGGAAGGTATATAAAAAGCAATAAGAATAATTTAACAATCTTTATTCATGGTTCGTATAGCACAACTTTAAAAGATAAATATTTCAATTTAGTAAAGAGTATTAAGAAACAGAAACTAACAGATGTTGTATTGTTTGAAACCTCTAGAGAGATTTCTTATCAAAATAGAATAAAACAAAATATTTCACATGAAAAATATAGTGCAACTTTTGACAAAAAGACATTTGCAGATGAATTATCAGATGTAAAGGAGGTTGTAAAGTATTCAGTTAGACATTTTCGTTTAGTAAGAAAAAAGAATCCAAATTTGCATTTTGTCGGTATTTCTTTAGGAGGAATATTACAAAGCTTATTGATTTCAAAATA
>CAZHJA010000060.1:0-3994 GCA_964532865.1 uncultured Gammaproteobacteria bacterium | reverse complement strand
AGGAGTTGATGAAAGGGTTTTAAAATATGTGGATGAAGAAATATCAATAGGAGACTTTATTCTTACTGGAGGAGAAATTGTAGCAAGTGCAATAACTGATTCTGTTGTTCGACTACTGCCTTCTGTATTAAAAAAAGAAGAGGCAGTAAAAGATGAAAGCTTTTCTAAAAGAAAAGGGCAGAGATTATTGGAATATCCTCAATATACAAGACCTGAAGAGTTTAAAGGACATAAGGTTCCAGAGATTCTTCTTTCCGGAAATCATAATAAAATTGATGAATGGAAAATGAAAAAAGCCTATGAGGAAACAGAAACCAAGAGAAAAGATTTATTAATAATGCAATAAATAGGTCTATTTGTATTTTTTTACGTATCCCAATTTCAAAAAGTTTAGCTAAAATGGAAAAATAGTGTTATGTAAAATAACAATATGGAAAAAATGAGGAAAATAGGGTTTGATAACCAGAAATATCTAACTGAACAATCAAAAGCCATTTTAGAACGGGTTAAGAAATTTGACCATAAACTTTACTTAGAATTTGGAGGAAAGCTGTGTTTTGATTATCACGCGGCTCGGGTTTTGCCAGGATATGATCCCAGAGTAAAAATGCGACTTCTTAAAATGCTTAAAGATAAGTTAGAGATAATATTTTGTGTATATTCAAAGGACATAGAAGAAGGGAGACTCTGGGGAGATTTTGGGATGACCTATGATATTGCTGCTTTCTATATGATTGATGATTTAAAGGATTGGGGTCTTAATGTGACAAGTGTAGTTTTGACACGTTTTAGAGGAGAATCTCAGACCATCCGATTTAAACAGCGTCTGGAACGTAAAGGGATAAAAGTTTACACCCATGGTGAGATAACTGGTTATCCAATAGATGTTAATAAGATTGTAAGTAAGGAAGGCTGTGGGAGGAATCAATATATTAAGACCAAAAAACCCATAGTTGTAGTAACTGCCCCTGGACCCGGAAGTGGAAAACTCGCCACCTGCCTGTCTCAAATGTATCATGATTATAAAAAGGGGATTAATTCGGGATTTGCTAAATTTGAAACATTTCCAATCTGGAATCTTCCCTTAAAACATCCAATTAATATAGCCTATGAATCAGCCACTTGCGACTTAAAGGATTTTAACATAGTGGACCCGTTTCATTTAAAAATATACAAAAAAAAGGCTATTAGTTATAACAGAGATGTTGAGGCCTTTCCCATCTTAAAAAAGATTTTGGAAAGAATGATGGAAAAAGGCAGGAGAATGCCGATGTATAATTCTCCTACGGATATGGGAATAAATAGGGCTAGTTTTGGCATCATAAATGACAAGATTGTGAGTAAAGCAGCTAAGCAGGAAATTATATCTAGATATTTTCGATATCATTGGGAATTTATAATGGGTTTACAAAATAGAGATACTGTAGAGCGCGCTAAGGGATTGATGGAAGAATTGAACTTAAAGGAAGAGGATAGACCTACGGTAGTTCCTGCCCGACAGGCAGCTCAAAAGGCCAAGAACAAAGGCAAGGGCTTTTGTGGCGCGTCAATAGAATTAAGCAATGGCAAGATTATTACTGGTAAAAATTCTCTCCTTTTGCATGCTGCCTCGGCAGTTATTTTAAACGCAATAAAGATAATGACCAGGATACCTGATAAGATAGAGCTTTTACCAAAGATAATTATTGATAATATAAGAAGGCTTAAAAAGCATACCTTGAAAATGAAGTCCGAAAGCCTGGATGTAGAAGAGATATTAATAGCCCTTTCTATAAGCGCTATTACTAATCCGTCAGCAAAGATGGTAATGAAGAAATTAGAGGAATTAAATAATTGTCAAATGCACATAACTCATGTTCCTAGTAAAGGTGATGAAGATGGTTTAAGAAAGCTTGGAATAAATATAACCACAGATGCAATTTCCACAAGCCCTGGATATTTTTTAAGAGAAACCTGAAAAATATAAAGCCTAAATTCTAAATAAATTCAAATCATTAAGATAGAAATAATAATGTGTTAAAATCTTTACTTGTCAAAAAAATAAATATTTGATATAACTATAGTCTATGATTTCACTTTCGAATGTTTCCAAAAAGTTCGGAAACATTGCTGCAGTTGATAAGATCTCATTTAAAGCAAAAGAAGGAGATATTATTGGATTTTTAGGCCCAAATGGAGCAGGAAAAACCACAACAATGAGGCTTATTTTAGGCTATCTTCATACAACAAGCGGAACAATAAGTGTTTATAGGATGAGTCCAGTTGATAATCGTATAAAAGTACTTAAAACTATTGGATATCTTCCAGAAAATAATCCCCTATATCAGGAAATGAAAGTTTATGAATACTTGCAGTTTATTACAGACATAAAGGGGGGAGATAATATTGATGAAATAATTGATAAGGTAGATCTTCACGAGTATATTGATACAAAGATTGAGCATTTATCAAGAGGTTTTAAGCAGCGAGTTGGACTTGCAGCAGCGCTTATTTCAGACCCAAAGATTCTTATTCTAGACGAACCTACATCAGGTCTTGATCCAATAGAACAGGAAAAGATAAGAAATTTAATTAAGAAGATTGCAAAAAAGAAAACAATTATATTTTCTACTCATATATTGTCAGAAGTAGAAGACGTTGCAAATAGACTTATTATTATAAATAAAGGAAAAATTATTTATGATAAAAGCAAGCCAAAAGGAAAAGGTTCTGTTGAAAAATTATTTAAAAAATTAGTGAAATAATATGTTTGCGCTTTACAAAAAAGAACTTAATTATTATTTAAATAATCCAATAGGATATATTATTGTTATTTTATTTGCCACATTTGCAAACTTTATGTTTGTAAAAGATATATTTCTTGTAGGATCAGCTTCTTTAAGGCCTTTTTTTACTATTCTTCCTTGGCTTTTAATGATATTTATTCCAGCTCTTACCATGAGAATTTTCTCTGAGGAAAAAAGAGTAAATACTATTGAGATTTTACTTACTTTGCCAATATCTGAAAGACAAATAGTTGTATCTAAGTTTTTAGCATTAACAACTATTTCATTTATTGGATTATTTCTTACCATGGGTCTTGCATTTTCTCTTTCTTTTTTAACAACTCTATATCTTCCTGAAATAATTATTGGATATATTGGAGCAATATTACTTTCTGCTTTGTTTATTAGCATTTCAATGCTTTTTTCTTCTTTAACAAAAAATCAAGTTATTGCTTTTTTAGGTTCAGCAATTACATTATTTTTACTTATTCTTCTTTCTAGTGATTTTTTTGCAACTTCTATTCCAAAATTTATTCAAGACACTTTAATATATTTTTCTCCTGGATATCACCTTCAGAATTTTGCAAAAGGAGTGGTTGATCTTAGGTCTCTTGTTTACTTCCTTTCTCTAACCATATCCTTTTTGTTTTTAACAATTATTGATTTAAAAAAAAGAGAATGAAAAAAAGAATAATGACATATAGTAAAAGAGCCATTGTTATAGCGACCTTAATAATATTAGTTATTGTAAATATTTTAATATCCCAAATATCTTTAAGGCTAGATTTATCTCAGGGAAAAGCATATACTTTATCTTCTTCTACAAAGAAGATAGTTAAAAAATTAGATAATCCTTTAACAATTAATTTCTTTGTTTCTTCAGATCTTCCAACACGTATTTTGCCAGTAAAAAGTCAGGTTTTGGATCTTTTAGGAGAGTATAAAAAAGTGTCAAATGGGAAAATTACTTTAAAAGTTGTTGACCCTAAAAAAGATAGCAAAGTAAAAGAAGAAGCTCAAGAGCTGGGAATAGTAGAGCTTCAGTTTTCTGAAATGGAAAAGGATAAATATGCTGTAACTACAGGATATTTTGGAATTGCATTATCCTCCATTGATAAAAAAGAAGCCTTACCCCAAATTAATGAATTGGAAAGTCTGGAGTATGATATTACAGCTTTAATTTATAGATTAACAAGAAAAGACATGGTAAAAATTGGAATTATTGGACA
>CAZHJA010000059.1:0-3997 GCA_964532865.1 uncultured Gammaproteobacteria bacterium | reverse complement strand
TAGTAAAAGGGAAAAAAGGAGAAATTATTGTAAGTGCTTTTGTTGCTTTATCTTCTTTTATAATGAACAAGTTGAAAAATAAATCAAATTCTTCTAAATCTAAGAAAAATACTTCAGATTCTTCATAAATAAGTTAACCAAACATTAGTAATTCAGGCCTAAATAACATAAGGATTCCAATAATAATCATGACAATTCCTCCTATAATATGAGAGTATCTTACATATTTGCTGTTAAGACCAACAGAATGAAGAGTTGTCATTGCAATAAAAAATACAATTAAATCATCAATCATAAAGATAAATAAGTAAAGAAGAATATATAGATAATACTGCCATAAGGGCAAATTACTTAAGGAAAGAATTTGAGTATATATAGCAGGGAGTCCAGCAGAACATATTGCTTCAATAAGATTTACGGCAAAAGCAAGAAGTATTATTCCAAATAATGCAATTAAAAGCTCTTTTCTTTGAGTAATGCCTTTAATTTTTTCTAAAGTTTTTCTTCTTTTTTCATTTCCTGTAACTTTGCATTCAGCATTTTTATTAATAAAAAATTCTCTAATATTATATATCCCAACTCCTGTAGCAAAAAGTCCTACAATTATTCTTATCCAAATAAGAAATCCTAAAAATAAAAAGAGATTAAGCCATGCTGCCATAAAAAGAAAATATACAAATGCAGATGAGATAATAAAGGCTGTTCCCAATATCCACATTCTTTTTTTGTCTTTCATCCCCAAAAGCATACTTATTAAAAATATTAATACCCACATAGCACATGGATTAAATCCATCAAGAGCGGCAATTATTATTGTGAGGGTTGTTAATGAAAGATTTTTTGTTTGAATACCGCCGATTAGTGGTATTTTGATTTCCTTTGGAATAATATTCTGCGCTTTTTTTTCATCTGCTTCACACTCTTTTTTCTTTTGCTCTTCATTATTTTGCTTTTCTTTATTTATAATTTCTTTAACAACTATTGGACAATCGCTTTGTTTTTCTTTTTCAATTAGTTGTTTTATTTGATTTCCTGTTGTTTCTTCATCAAAAAATCCTATTATATATTCATCTCCAATTACAGTAAATGGAACGCCTGATGTATCTGCGGATAGTCTTTTCCCCACTTTAATAAATAGTTGAAGATAATCTTGGTTTTGTGATATCTCATACTTTTTTACATTAACACTTGAGTCTTGTTTTTCAAGTTTTTGTAGAAATTCTTTTTCTATTGCACAGTGAGGGCATCCTTTTGAATAAAAAAGATATATTGTAGTAGAATTTTCATTTGCATAACTTGTATTTGCAATTGTAAGAAATATTATAAATGCAAAAAATATCTTTAGAAATATTTTCATGAATATATTTTAATGATAATTTTGTATGTTGTCAAAATAATTAAAATATATTAGAATAAGTGAATATGAAACCAGTTATTCTAGTAATATTGGACGGACTTGGCATTGCTCCTCCTGGTCCTGGAAACCCAGTATCTTTGGCAAACCCCATTTTCTATAAATCTCTTTTTCAATTATATCCAAATACAACATTAAAAGCTTCAGGTATAGTTGTTGGTCTTCCAGCTGGAGAAGTAGGAAGTAGTGAGGTGGGTCATATTAATATTGGTGCTGGAAGAACAGTGTTGCAGCCATGGCCAAGAATAAATTTATCTATTGCCGATGGCTCTTTTTATAACAATCAAGCTTTTTTAAAAGCAATTTCTCATGTTAAAAAAACAGGCGGAAAGCTTCATCTTATGGGATTGGTAAGTGAAGGAAGTGTACATTCAAATTTTGAGCATATTATTGCATTAATATATCTTGCAAAAGAACACAAAGTTGAAAACCTATTTATTCATGCTTTTACTGATGGTAGAGATGCATTGCCAAAAAGCTCTACTGGTATAGTTGAGAGGCTTGAAAAGAAATTGATTCAAAATGGAAAGGGAAAAATTGCTTCTATAATGGGCAGGTATTTCGCAATGGATAGAGACCGCAGATGGAAAAGAGTAGAAAAAGCTTACGAATGCCTTACAAAAGGATCGGCAAAAACTGCCAGGTCTGCGCTTGATGCAATAAACAACTCATATAGTGAAGGAAAAACTGATGAATTTATTGAACCTACAAGTATTCTTATTGATGAAAAACCTGTAACTATTCAAAAAGGAGATTCTGTAATTTTTTTTAATTTTCGTATTGATAGACCTAGAGAATTGACAAGAGCTTTTGTATTTGAGAATTTTGAGCGTGATGCAAACAAAAAAGCATCTTTTGACCCTTATGCTGCCCGAGCCCGAAAGAGCTACTTAAAAGAAGCTCCTGACAACCCGCCGTTTAAAAGGGGTTCTAAGATTGAAGATTTGTTTTTTGTTACTATGACTCAGTATGAAGAACATTTACCAGTTGATGTGGCATATGATCCTATAATTGTTGAAATGCCAGTTGGAAGAGTAATTTCAGAAAAGGAAATTGCACAGGTAAGAATAACTGAATCAGAAAAAGAAAGATTTGTAACATTTTATTTAAATGGTAGAAGAGAACAACCTTTTAATATGGAAGACCATATTATTCTTGCTTCTCCTAAAGTTGCAACTTATGATTTAAAGCCTGAAATGTCTTCTTATGAAATAACTGATGCAGTATTAGAAAAGATGAGAGGAAAAAGACATGGATTTATTTTTGTAAATTATGCAGCTCCTGATATGGTTGGTCACACCGGCAATCTTAAAGCATGTATAAAAACGATAGAAGCAATTGATAAATGCCTGGAAAAACTTGTTAGAGAAACGCTAATTCTTGATTATACGCTTCTTATAAGTTCAGATCATGGGAATATTGAAAGAAAAATTATTCCTGAAACTGGAGAAATCTCCACAACACATACGATAAATCCTGTGCCATTTTTGGCAATAAGCAATAAATATATGAATAAAGCAATAAAACTTCAAACTGGAATTCTTCCAGATCTTGCCCCTACAGTACTTGCACTTTTAGGAATAAACAAACCAGGACAAATGACAGGAAGAAATTTATTAGAAGAGATTCGTACTTAAGGCCTCTTTTTTATCATCTTACTAAATCCTTCAATAGCATGAAGAATCTCAATGGGTACGGCAAAGATAACAGTATTTGACTTATCTGACGAAATATCATTTATTGAGTTTAATGTTCGAAGATGAATTGCACCAGGACTTTGGCTCATTGTTTTTGCTGCAGAAGCTAAATTGTGTGCCGCTTTTACTTCCCCTTCAGAGTTGATAATTGTTGCTCTTTTTTCTCTTTCTGCTTCTGCTTGTTTTGCCATTGTTCTTATCATATTTTCAGGAAGTTCAATATCTTTAAGCTCCACAGCTTCTACATCTATTCCCCATGCATCTGTTGTAGGATCAATAGATTTTAATATCTCTTCAGCAATTTCTTCCCTTTTTGAAAGAAGTTCGTCTAAAGTAACTTCGCCTGCAGTTCTTCTCATTGTAGTTTGAGCAAGTTGAGATACTGCCCAAAATGCATCTTCAACCTCAACAACAGATTTGCTTGCGTCGCTTACTTTGTAATATATAACTGCATTTATTTTGCATGAAACATTATCTTTTGTAATAGTTTCCTGTTTGGGTACATCTACTGCTTTTGTTCTAATATCTACTTTGTGTATTGTCTGAAAAATGGGAATAACAACTCTCCATCCTGGTTTTAAAATACCTGTTAATTTACCCATAGTAAACAATACTCCTCTTTCATATTGATTAATTTGTTTAACGGAGATAAAAAGAAGAACAATAAAAGGAATAATTATTGAAATAAATTCCATGATACTATTTTATCACAAGAAGCCTTTTTTTTAAATAGAATATTTATGAGTCAAGTTTAAGCTCACCTGATAATAATTTTTTGTAATATTCTGATTTTTTGATAAGTTCTTTATGAGAATAAAATTTTAGCTCCTTTTCAAAATCCAAAAGAGACAAGTCGAGTATTGCTGTGGAGTTTTCTAAAGTTTTT
>CAZHJA010000058.1:0-4257 GCA_964532865.1 uncultured Gammaproteobacteria bacterium | reverse complement strand
TGCGGAGAGAGGGGGATTCGAACCCCCGATGACCAAAAGGCCATACTGGTTTTCAAGACCAGCTCGTTCAACCACTCCGACACCTCTCCTTTTTTATTATTTTGAGGCGCGTGCCGGAATTGAACCGGCGCATAGCTGTTTTGCAGACAGCTGTGTTTCCACTTCACCAACGCGCCTAATAAATATATATATTTTACCTTAAATTAGAGCTATTAACAATTGAAATAATATATTTTAAGATGCATTTAATGATATAATATTAAATACAATTTGCGCTGGAAAGCGCTTTAAATTATATGAAATTTAATAGTCCAACATTTGGAAAACTTAATTTAGAAAAACTAAAAAATACTATTTCTGCGTATATGAAAAAAGACAAAGCAGCTAAGTATAGGATTATTGTTGGAAGTGATTCCCAAAAAACAAGAAAAAGCATTTATGATTTTGTATGTGCATTAATAGTTCATAGGGTAGGTCAAGGAGGAATATATTTTTGGAGAAGAGAAGAGTATAATAAAAAGATTGGTTTAAAAGAAAGAATGTATAGAGAGGCTTCAATGTCATTGATTACTGCAGAAGAATTTATTTCTTTTTTTAAAGAAAATGGAATTTCAAAATATGATATTCAAATTCATGTTGATATTGGAAAAAAAGGAGAAACCAGAGGCTTAATTACAGAGGTCGTAGGAATGATAAGGGGAAATGGATATGATGTTAAAATAAAGCCAGATTCATTTGGAGCTTCTAAGGTCGCAGATAGACATACTTAAGCTAAATATTCTCTAATATTTTCTTCATTTATTACAAAATTAGGACCTTGACCGCTAACTATTCTGTGTGCAACTTTTCTTACAATCCCTCCAATAGTCCTTTCAAAAGATCTCATTCCTGAATCAAATCCCAGTCTTCTTGCAATAGAGGCCCATACTTTATCAGTAATCTGGATATTCTCTAGAGTAAGACCTGATTCTTTTAAATATTTTGGAAGTATAAATCTCTTTCCAATTTCAATTTTTTCCTCATCATTATATGAAGGCATTTGAATAACTTCAAGTCTATCAAGTACGGCTGTTGAGATTGTATTTGTATTGTTGGCTGTTGCAATAAAAAGAACTTGAGATAAATCAAATGGGTAATCAATAAAATAATCAGTAAAGTTAAGATTTTGTTCAGGATCAAGAAGTTCAATTAAAACACCCATTACTTCGGCTTTTTTTTCAGGAACAATTCTGTCCAATTCATCTAAAAGTATTACAGGATTTTTAGATTGAGCTCTTCTTAGTGCTCTTATTATCATACCTGGCTCAGCCATAGGTGAATTTTTTGCCTGTCCTCGTAAATCATATGCAGATGAAAGTCCTCCAAAAGGTATTCTAACAAATTTTTTTCCTAAAGCTTCAGCTATAGATTGTGCAAGGGTTGTTTTTCCTGTTCCTGCAAGACCTATAAAGAAAAGAGAAGGAGCTTTAAATGTGTCAATATTTAATTTCTGCTTTTGAATTATTAATATTGATAAGTACTCAAGTATCCTATTTTTAATTTTCTCCAATCCATAATGATTTTTATCTAGGATTTCTTTGGCTTTTTTAATATCAAGAATATCTTGTGTTTTTTTGTTCCATGGAAGAGTTGTAATCCAATCTATATATTTTGCAGTAATGTCAAGTTGTGATAAATTTCCTCCATATTTTAAGCTTAAATTAATTCGTTCTATTTGTTGAACAGCCTTATCATGAAGATTAGCAGGCAAGCTTGCCGACTGCAACTGGGACTGTATTTTTTGTATCTCTGACAAACTATTTTGATTATCCATATTGTTAGCAGACTGTCATTCCACTTGACAAAATCAACTTTGTTTTATATAAATAACAATACAATATTTCATTTTATAAATTATTATAAAAAAAATCTATGGCAAAAAGTACAAGTAAAATAAAACCTCTTTTTGATTATGTATTAGTTAAACCAGTTTCTAATGAAAAAACTACTCCATCGGGAATTGTTCTTCCAGATAGTGCTAAAGAAAAGCCACAAATTGGAAAAGTTATGGCTGTTGGATTGGGGAAAGTAAATGACAATGGCAAGAAAATACCTATGATTGTTAAAAAAGAACAAAAGGTATTGTATAAGAAGTGGGGAGGAAATGAAGTAAAAGTTGGTAATGAAGAATGGCTTCTTATTGAAGAAAAAGATGTTATGGCAGTTATAGAATAAATTATTTAAATTATTAATTTTTAAATTATATATATTAATATGGCAAAACAAATAAAATATGGGTCAAGCGCAAGGACTCAACTTCTTTCAGGTATTAAACAGTTAGCAGATGCAGTAGCAACAACTCTTGGACCAAAAGGGAGAAATGTTGCTCTTGATAAGAAATGGGGAGCTCCAAGCATTGTTCATGATGGAGTTACTGTTGCAAAAGAAATTGATCTAAAAGATCCATATGAGAATATGGGAGCACAGCTTGTAAAAGAAGCAGCTTCTAAAACTGCAGATGTAGCAGGAGATGGAACAACAACAGCAACCATTCTTACTCATGCAATTGTAAGAGAGGGCAATAAAATGATTACAGCAGGTGCAAATCCTATGATAATGAGAAGAGGTTTGATGAAAGCAAGTGAATATGTAGTTGATGAATTAAAGAAAATAAAAAAGGATATTAAGTTAAGTGAAGCAACAAGTGTTGCTAGTATATCAGCAGGAGATCCTGAACTTGGGAGTCTTATTGCAGATGCATTAAAAAAAGTAGGAGGAAAGGATGGAGTAGTTACTGTTGAAGAAGGAAAAGGGCTTGAAACTATTGTTGAACATAAAGAAGGAATGCAGTTTGATAGAGGTTTTGCATCTCCATATTTTGCAACAGATACTGAAAAGATGATTGCAGAAGTAGAAGACGCATACATTTTAATTACTGATAAGAAAATATCAGCAGTATCAGACATGCTTCCATTTTTAGAAAAGATTGTAAAAATATCTAAAAATTTAGTAATTATTGCAGATGAAGTAGATGGAGAGGCATTGGCAACACTGGTTGTTAATAAACTAAGAGGGACATTTAATGTTCTAGTTGTAAAAGCTCCTGGATTTGGAGACAAAAGAAAAGAAATGCTTGAAGACATTGCAATATTAACAGGAGGAACTGTGGTTTCTGAGGATTTAGGTAAAAAGCTTGAAAATATTGAAGTAGAAGATTGTGGAAGAGCAGAAAAAGTAAAATCAGATAAAGAAGATACAAGCATTATTGGAGGAAAGGGTAAAAAATCAGAAATTAATGCAAGAATAGGACAGATAAGAATGGAGATAGAAGAGTCTACTTCAGAATTTGATACAGAAAAACTTCAAGAAAGATTAGCAAAACTTTCAGGAGGAGTAGCAGTTATTAATATTGGAGCTGCAACTGAAGTTGAGCTTAAAGACAAAAAAGAAAGAGCAGCTGATGCAGTTTCAGCAACAAAAGCAGCTCTTGAAGAAGGTATTGTTCCAGGAGGAGCAGTAGCATTGCTTAATATTAGTCAAAAGATGAGCTTGGAAGGAAAAGTAAGCTCTGATGAGAAAATAGGCTTTGATATTCTAAAAAAAGCACTGGAAGCTCCTTTTAAAAAGCTAATTGAAAATGCAGGAGTAGATTCAGGACAGTTAATATCAAAAGCAAGACAAGTAAGCTCAGAAGGAATGGGATTTGATGTTTTAGAACTTGAATCTGTAGAAACAGCAAAGCCAATAAGTATGATAAAGGCAGGAATTATAGATCCTTTAAAAGTAGTAAGAGCTGCAGTTCAAAATGCAGTATCAATAGGAACAATGATTCTTACAACAGAGGCATTAGTTACAGATATTCCTGAAGAAAAGAAAGATCTTCCAGCAATGCCAGCTGGAGGTGGAATGGGTGGAATGCCAGGAATGATGTAATAGCTGTTTAAGTGTGCTTTTCACTAGTTTCTTTTTCTGATTGATTAGAGGAGAGAAGTGCTAAAAGAATAGGACAGACTTTAATAAGTTCTGGTTCAATTGTTATAAATCTGCCGGATGGATTTCTAAAGCGTTCTCTACCGAACCTTTCTTCTAGGCACGTTACAACAGTAAATATTTTCACATCTACGACAAAAATATTCATTGTCATTTATAAGACCTTTTTCCTTTGAAATTTCTTTAGTTTCAGGCATATATATAAATATATATGTAAAATATTTTATATTAAAGCATATTTAAAATGAATTGATTCTCAGGTTTTCGTAACTTATACTATCTTTTATG
>CAZHJA010000057.1:0-4465 GCA_964532865.1 uncultured Gammaproteobacteria bacterium | reverse complement strand
AAAGAAATAATATTTCAAAAAAAGCTTTTAAATATATTAAAAAATATGATTGGAAATATATATTGCCTGAATATATTAGTGTTTTAAATAATATTTAATCTTTTAATTAATATATATGAAAAAAAAGAAAACTTTATCTTTTAGTATTTGCATGCCTGTATATAAAGGGTCTAAGATTATAAAAAAGACATTAAAAAGCATAGCCAAACAGGATTTTACTAATTATGAAATTATTATTGGAGATGATAATCCGCCTAAATTAAAACAAGAAATTCAAAAAACCAAAAGGATTATTAAGTTTTTTAAGTTTAAAAAACTTACGTATATTAAAAATAAAAAGAATTTAGGATACCCTAAAAACTTAAAAAAAATTGTTTCATTTGCAAAAAATGATGTAATATTTCTTCTGGCTCAAGATGACATATTATCAAAAGATGCACTTCAAAAAACACATGACGCCTTTTTTATTAAAAAAAATATTGGTGCAGTTACACGCCCATATTTCTGGTTTGAAAATGATATTAAAAAACCAATACGGGCTGTGTTTCCTCCAAATCCAAATAAAAATACAATTCTATCATTAAAACAAGGTAAGTATGCAATTTCATATATTTTCGGATCCATAGGACAACTATCAGGCTTAGCGTATAAAAGAAAATATATTAATGTTCCTTTTAACGAAAATATATTTCCTGCACACATTTATCCATTTGCAGGAATATTAAAAAAACATTATTGCGTTTTTTTAAAAGACTTTACTATTGCTGTTGGAATTCCATATAGTCAAACCAGAAATATTTCCTCTATATATAATATCTCACCAACTGAGTCATGGGTTAATATGTTTAGACAGGTATATAAAGAAAAAAAATATGAAAAAATAAGAAAATTATGTATTAAAAATATTGCAACTCATTATACTGGTCTTGTTCAGATTAAAAACTTTGGGAGCATGAGTCTTCTTTTAAGAGAAATAAGAGTATTATTACAATATCATTGGGAAAGTTTATTTAATCTCAAGTTTTGGCTTTATGTAATAATAACTATATTTCTGCCTAAGAAAATATTACTGTTTTTAAGTGATAATTATAAAAGGCACATATTGTCAAAACAATTAAGGAATATTAACTTTAAAAGTTAATATATTTTGCTTAATTTTTTCTACTTTTGTATACTCTAATTATTATGAGAACACAAAATAATTATATACTGGATTATCGAGTGGTAATTAAACCTGATAAACGGTTGAATAGTAACAAACTGTGTTTTATTGCTCTCTGTCCCACTATAGGTGTAGCTGATGATGGTGAAACTGTTCAGGAAGCTTTGGAAAATATTCGAAAAACAATAGTCTTTCATTTAAAATGTCTGCAAGAAGAGAATAAAGAAATTCCTGTCGATAAACCTGGCGAAGAATTAGTAACCAACTCACAAGTGAAATTATCATTTACCTCACCCCCTGCCTTTTGCTAATTAATCATGATGAAATTACCAACTATCAAGCTTAAAAAAGTACTTAAAACTTTAAAAAAATTTGAATTTGAGATAAAGCGCAAAACTGGTAGTCACGCACGGTTAATTCATCCGATGGGAGAACAACTACATTAGCTCTTCATAATAGGGATCTTCCCGAGGGCACTTTACGAGCTATTTGAGGGATAAAGTGAGACTTCACTTGAGGAATTTCTTAAAAAGCTCTAATTTGATTACCTAAAAATAATGTAAAACATCGGATTTATATTGAATAATTTATTGTTCTTAATAAACATTCTTAATCTATGCATTTCATATCTCAAACAATATCTGATTTTTATCCAACTTTGTGCAAGTTAGGAGAGTTTAGAAAAAATTAAACTATATCTGCGAAAACTCCCTCTGTTTTTTTAAAGAATTTTCTTGCGAGTATATAAAGTAAAATTGAAATTCCAATTCCTATACCAAGACTTGTTAGATTTGGTAAATCACCACCTAATAATACTTTTCTATATGCATTTATAAATACTGACATTGGATTTAATTGAAATATCCATCTGTACCTTTCAGGGAAAAATTCAACTGCATAAAGAATTGGTGTTAGATAAAACCATAAGGTTATAATAAGCTCAAATAAATACTGTATATCTCTATAAAATAGATTTAAAGATGAAAGAAATAGGGACAAGCCAAATGTAAAAAGAAACTGGACAATAAATATTGGAATAAAAAGAAGCATATACCACGTGAATGGAATTTGAAAAAATATGAGAAGAATAATAAATATTACTGATGCCAGTAGAAAATCAAATACTTTTGCAAGAAGAGATGAAAATACTAATACTTCTCTTGGAAAATATATTTTTTTAATAAGAGATGAATTTGATACAAGAGAATTCATAGCTGATGTAGAAGCATTTGCAAAAAAAAGCCATGGAAGAAGTCCTGCATAAACATAAACAGGATAGGGGACTCCTAAGTTTTGAATTCTTATTAATTTTGAAAAAACAAAGCTCATTATAATCATTTGAAAAAAGGGATTTAAAATTACCCAGAAGTATCCTAAAAATGATTGCTTATACCTTACTCTAATATCTCGCAAGGTTAAATGTTTTATTAGCTCCCAGTATTTTATAACAAACATATTGTATTTTTTAATATTTCTTTAACTTATTTACTATCATTTAAATATTTTTCAATTCCGGCTCTTACGTTTCCATCATACTTAATATTTCCTTTTTCTAAATATATTACTCTTTCACAAAACTTAGCAACTGTTTTTAAATCATGAGAAACAAAAATAACTGTTGTTTTATTTTTTTTGAATTTCTCCATTTTTTTCATGCACTTTCTTTGAAAATTCTCATCACCTACTGCAAATATTTCATCAATAAGAAGAATGTCAGGATCAACAAATATTGCAACAGAAAATGCAAGCCTCATATACATTCCTGATGAATAATATTTAACAGCAGTATCTATATACTCTTTGATTTCTGAAAAGGCAATAATTTCATTTATTTTTTCGCTTATATACTTTTCCTTTAATCCCATAATTACTCCATTAAGATAAATATTTTCTATTCCAGTAAGCTCTGCATGAAACCCTGCTCCAAGTTCAATTAATGGAGCAACTCTTCCACAAACTTTAACTTCCCCTGATGTTGGTGAAGATACTTTTGCAATAAGTTTTAAAAGTGTTGATTTTCCTGCACCGTTTTTACCAATTATTCCAATGCTTTCTCCTTTTTTTATTGAAAAAGATACTTTTTCCAAAGCATGCACCTGTTCTATTGTTTTTTGCTTTTTAAAAATTGCATGAGCAAATTCCTTTAGTGTTTTTTGGTGCTGAAGATAAAAATATTTATTTACTTTATCAAAATTTATTGTTCCAAGATTATTCATGATTTATTATTTAATACTTAATATTTATTATCTATTATTGTATATGTTTTAATTAAAGTATTTTCATTTTAACACACTCTTAATTAGCCCGCTTAAGTTTCTCATTCTCTCAATAATAAGTGAAGGAAAATAAATAATTATATATTTTAAAGGATAATTTTTAATAATTATCCTTATTAAATTCTTAAAGTCTTGTCTTTGTTTATAACTTCCCATCTTGGAGCTTGTTAACATATGAAGATGAGTACATTTTGCACTTAGAGTTGGATAATATTTATATCCATATTTTGCAAGTCTCATAAACAAATCAACATCTTCATGATATGAATGAAAAGAACTATCAAACATACCTCGTTTGATAAAGGCATCTTTTCTTATTATAAGACAAACGCCTACTAAGGTATAAAAGTATTTTGTTTTGAAAATATCTATATCTTCTTTGTAAAGACTTTTAATTTTCTTAATTTCCCTAATTGATTTTACAGGCTTTCCTTTTAGTTTAAATAAATCAATTACATGGCCTATATTTTCAATATTTTCTATTGTTTTGTTTGAAGTATATACAATAGGCTGTGTTGCTATATACTTTTTATTCCCTTCTAAAAAATCTATCATTTTGCTTATTGTGTCTTTTTCTACAAAACAGTCATTATTTAAAATAAGGATGTATTTTCCTTTTGCACGACTAGCTCCATAATTTACTGCACCACTAAATCCTTTATTTCTATCAAGCTTTATATATTTTACTTTTGGATAGTTGTTTTTAATAAATTGGCAAGTTTCATCATTTGAATTATTATCAACAATAATGACTTCATGCTTTATACTCTTAATACTCTCAATGCTTTTAAATAAAAAGAACAAAGATTTTTTTAATATATCTTTTCCATTAAGAGTTGGAATTATAACTGTAAGTTCCATTCATATATTTTACTACAACTTACAATAAGAACATATGAAATAGTGTAAAATATCAGCATGAAGCAACTTAAAGTACTTGTAATTACTCAAGAGCTTTCTCCCTCTTTTTATATCCGCCATTTTGAACCTCTTTCATATTTAGAAAAACAAGGCAAACTTAAGTTTT
>CAZHJA010000056.1:0-4509 GCA_964532865.1 uncultured Gammaproteobacteria bacterium | reverse complement strand
AAAACATAAACTTTCAAAACAAATATTTAATGGTTTTGATAATGGAGGGTATTTAATATATAGCTTGTATCCTGATTACAAAGTATTTGTTGATAATAGACCTGAAGCATATACAAGTAAATTTTTTACAGACATATATACTCCTCTTCAGACTAATGAAAAATTAAGAGATAAAATATTTAAAGAAGAAAATATAAATACTGTAATTTTTACATATTATGACCAAACACAATGGGGCAGGGCTTTTGTTGAACAGATGTTTAAAGATAATGAATTTAAATTGGTATATCTTGATGACTATATAATAATTTTTACAACAAAAATAAATATCTCTGATTTAAAAAATAATCAAAAATACTTTGAGAACTTAATTAAAAAAGAAAATAATTATATTGCTTTATTAAAATATTTGACATTATTTTCTAGTTTAAAAATGGAAGAACTTTCTGAAAAAGCATTTTTAAAAGCAGAAGATTTAAATCCTGAATCATGCACAGTTAAAAGAATTAAATATAACTGGTATTCAAATTCAAATCTTCTTTTTTATCAGGCAAAGCAGATTAAGAAGAGCTCTTGGTATTGCTTTTAATTTTATCGGAAATCTCCTGCATTTCTTGCTTTGAAATACTTAAAATATCTGGCATAATCTTTGTTTCATTCTCTCTTGGCAATATATGAATATGAGCGTGCTCTACATCTAACCCATAAGTTAAATATGTAATTAATTTAGGACTAAGTGCTTTTTGCATTGCTTTAGTTATTTTAAGTACAGTTTCCCAATACTTTCCAAAATCCGGATAATCATATATCCATCTATAATGCTTTTTTGGAATTAGCATTGAGTGTCCTTTTGTTCGAGGTAAAACATCTAAAAAACCTAAGAAATCATTGTCTTCATATATTTTATAACAAGGAACTTCTTCTTTAACTATTTTGCAGAATATACATGTCTTCATATATTTTTATTAAATTAATACTATTATAGTATAATTTAGAAAATCTCATGAAAAAAAATGTCTCTTCAAAAAATCTCCAAAGTCTTTATCAAAATTTAGACAAACTTGAGTCTGATTTTAGAAATAATAATCTATATCATTTAATACTTTGTCAAATAAAAGGAAAAACTCTTCTTGATATAGGGGCTGGAGTTGGACATTTTGTAAACAAAGCAGTTAAAAAGGGTTTAAAAGCAGTAGGAATTGAATATGATAAGGAATTAATCTCTCTTGGTAAAAAAATATATGGAAATAAACTTGAAGTTAAAAATATGGATATTGAAGATATAGAAAATATCACTCTTAAGTTTGAAAACATTACTATGATTGATGTTTTGGAACATATAAAAGATGATGAAAAAATATTAATAAAAATTAAAAGCAAACTAGAAGAAAGCGGAAGATTAATTATTCTTGTTCCAGCAAATAACTATTTATACAGTAAGAGAGATAAAAACATCGGCCATTACAGAAGATATTCAAAAAACCAGTTAAAATCAAAGTTAGAAAAAGCAGGTTACAAGATTATTAAAATCAGGTATTGGAATATGTTGGGTTTTTTTCCTTATCTAATTTTTGAAAAGATATTGAATAAAAGAATAAGCAGTGAATTAAGAACAAGTAAAAAGAAAGGTGTTCTTAAAAAAACAATTCAATACTTAATTAACTTGTGGTTAAAATATGTAGAACATAATATTAATCTTGGATTTGGATTAAGTCTTCTTTGTGTAGTTGAGAAAAAATAGGCGGAGCAGGTGGGTCTGGAACCTTTCTATCATTATAATTAATAATAAGCTATGTTGATTTTAGTTTTATACTAATAATATTTTTATTAAATTCTTTTATTAACAGAATTATTTTTCTAAATGGTGAAATAAGAGTATTTGCTTTTTCTTGTTTATTTAGGTAACTCAATATTTGATCTCTTTGTATTTCAAAACCAGCAGTTAAATCACCACTATCGTAGATTAATAAATCTATTGGTATGGATTTATCATATTGTTGGTTATATTTTTTATTTTTTTCTGTCACTATTTTTTTTAAAGCATTTATGCGTTCAATCAATTGAGGTAGCTCTCTTAATACTCCTTTATCAGGAGAGGAAATCTCTTTTCCATTGTCGTCGACTATTACTAATTCACCAACTTTTAATAAGTTAATGTCTTGCTTATGGATAAATCCATTATTAATTAGTTTATTTGTATAATTTGGGATATTTTTAAATCTACCACTAGTTGGTGTATCAAAATATTTTGTCACCTCGACACCAAAGAGATTATTTTTTTTATCCAACAACACAAAATCGGGTTTTTCATTTTCTTTGATAATTTTGTATTCATTTTCAGGATAAACTTTTCTCAGGAGTTCTAATTCTTCAAGCTTTTTCTTATCCATATATTTGTACCAAAATAAATAAGTGCGGGGCATCTGGGTATGGAACCAAATGCTCCTAACGTTTCAGCATATCCGAAGATAGATGGATACAACTAAATTTTATCATATTCCAGCTATTTTGAGCGAATGAGAGAAATGAAATAACTCGTATATGCTGCGTTAGGTGGCCTACAGAGCGTAACGTGGTCGACGTGAGCGGGACGAACGGAGAAGTTTAATATTCTCTTGGTTTTTTAGTATCTTCAGGGCCTGGGGTAACAAGTCTGAGCTTTCTACCTCTATATAAATCCTCCGTGGGTATATTTTTGGCTATTTTAGCTACTATCTCTCTACTCTGTTTGATTTCGTCAATGATCATTTTCCGGGCAAAAATTGCTAGCTTGCTTAAAGTTTGAATGCCGTCTATATCAGGAACAAGTAGTGACTGGCTCAGTTCAGTAATACCTAGAACTTCTTTTTTATCGTTCTGTTCATTTGATAAAATCGCACCTACCTTAATCTGCTCGAAAGGATTAACTGAGTGAGCAATATGCTTGTCCCTCAAATCTCTATAATATTCGTGTGTTTTAATCGGTTCGCCCTTTAAATCTTTGTAAATATCTTTAGTTAATCCAAGTCTTTTTCCTGTGGAGAAACACCTGACGTAGGCTATTAGTGCGGACGACCACAGAGCGCGCAAAAGCAAGACGTGATCGTTATTATTTTGACTTTTTTCTTTTGTAATTTTTGCCAGTTTTTTTAAGACATCAATGACAAAACTTAAGTCTTGAAATATAGAAACTTTGTCAGCTAAAGCCTTGGCTTCTTTAAAATCGATTTCAACTATTGGTAATTTTTTCATCCGAGAGAATATTAAATTTTACTTAACTCGTTTTTATACAAATTAATTTGTAATTCTATCTATTTTTTTTCTTTGGCGTGCTCTATCTGACCATGTCAGAACTTATTATTTACATCATTATACAGGAAAATATAAATTCATTGATAATATCATTGGAATGAATAGACTTAGATTGTTATAGAAGACTTTGCGGAGTTGATGGCAAATTCTTTTTATATAACAACATCGCGATTAAAAGAAGTTCTTAGGGTGTAATATAGGTTAGGGTAGTGTTGGGGTAGAATTTAGATGAAGAAATCTACAAGGTTTCTAAATCTTTTAATCACTGTTATATTCTTCCTTTAGGAACGAGGAATAGTTGCAAACGATTTTTAACGAAGTGAAAAAATTCTGAATAGTTTTAATTTTCCGCCCAATAAATCATTGATTTTTCTTTACGATTTTATTAAAGAATTTTCTGTGTGATAATACTACAATACCTATTATTACTAATACAATATTTGCAATAAATGGAATAATATTATTTTCCGCTAGTGATGAACCAACATAAGCTCCTGCAAATGAACCGGGGATATCTCCAATTATAGCTATCCAAAAAAAGGTCCAAGGATTCATACCAAATAATCCAGATAACCAACAAAGCTCATCATCAAGGACACTGGGTAATGCAGTTACTAAAAAAACATATAATGCACCATTATTAATCATTTTTTCAAATTTTTTCATTATCTTTTTATCCACAAACTTTTCTACAATTTTTTTTCCATATTTTCTAGCAAGAAAAAATGCAATTAAAGAACCAATTACTCGTCCAATCCAATTCAAAAAAAAGCCATACCATAATCCGAATATATATCCTCCAGCTTGACTAACAACAGGCCAACTTATTGGAGTTATTACAACTTGTAAAGCATTGAGTAAAACAAATATAATCGGGGCATAGATTCCAAAACTTTGAACATATTCTCTTAGTTGTTCTGGATTAAAAAAAATGGACATTGGAAATAGGTATCCTAATATAATTAGGATTACAATTGGCAAAATTCCCAGAATCAACGGAAGATATTTATGTTTTTTCATAGTAAAAGAAATAGTTGTTTAATACTTAAATTTTATTGTACAAGGCGAAAAATTAAGATTGAACATAACTCGTTATTATGTCAAGTGTTTTCGTAATTTAATTAATATGTTGTATATTATATGAAATTATGCCAATCTTCTTTCGATAGCAAAAGTGTACTATAAAATCTAATAACTTTGTAAATCTAATCTAATTTA
>CAZHJA010000055.1:0-4607 GCA_964532865.1 uncultured Gammaproteobacteria bacterium | reverse complement strand
ATTTTTTATCTATATGACCTTTTTTTTCTAATAATTCAAGATTTATTAAAAGATGAGAAATATACTTTTTGTTCATATTATTTCAAATAAATAAATAATCTCCCTTTTAATATTTGGATGATAGTAAAATTTCTCAATTTGATGTTTTTTTATCCAGGCATGCTTAACAAGCTTTTTATCAAGCCGTAAAGGCCTTATTGTTTTTATAGAACATAGGAAATGCTGACCATGAAAGTATTTATTATCACTTAGAAATACATCTTCATTAATCCATTTATAATTTTCAATATCCAAATTTACTTCTTCTTTCACTTCCCTTTTTAAGGCGTTAATAATATGCTCATTTGGTTCTACTTTTCCACCAGGAACAGTCCATAAGCCTCCATCTATTTTTTCTTGCTCATCTTTTTTTACAATTAAGAGTCTTTTTTTGGAGTCAAAGATAAATCCAGCCACAGCAAGAATTATAAAGAATTTTCTTAACATAATAAGCATTTTATCATAAATTACACTTGACAACGATTAGCAGACTTGATATCATATTGCTAATATGCAAGATTTAACTCAAAGACAAACAGATATTTTAAAAGTTATTATTCAAGAGTATACAGAAACAAGTAGTCCTGTTGGTTCTGAGATTTTGGAGAAAAAGTATAAGCTTGGCATAAGTCCAGCTACTATTAGAAATGAAATGGTTGAGCTTGCTAAAAAGGGTTATTTAAAAAAAACCCATTTTTCTTCAGGAAGAGTTCCTTCAGCTAAAGGCTTTCGCTTTTATATCAAGTACTTAGTAAAACAAAAACCTCTTTCAACCATTGATGAAGCATCATATAAAAATAGCATATGGGATGAAAAAGGAGAAACTCATAAACTTTTATCTCAAGCAAGTAAGATTCTTTCGCAAAAAACAAATCATCTTTCTCTTGTGGTTACAAATAAGGAGGATATGTATTATTCAGGAATGGCAAATTTATTAACAAAGCCTGAGTTTTTTGATTTAGATGTTTCAAGGAATATATTTGTAAAATTAGAAGAAGCTCATTTTTGGGGTGAGATAATTAATGAATTTGAAAGAATTCATGAAGAAACTATGTTTTTACTTGGAGAAGAAGATTTTAGAGATCCAATATTTGAATCATGTGCAAGTGTCTTTGGAGATTTTTCAGGACAAAAATTAAAAGGAATTATTGGAGTTATTGGTCCAAAGGGCATGTATTATGATACAATAATTCCTCAAGTTAAATACTTTTCTGAACTATTAGAAAAAGTTATAATAGAACAAGGGTTATAAAATTATTGTTAAAATATATTTATGGAAGAGAAAAAAAAGAAGCTAAAAAAACATCAGAACACTAAACAAGTAGAGTTTGAGTTAGAACAGGCAAAAGAACAGATTAAGGAATATAAAGAAAGATATTTAAGGGCTTTAGCAGATTATCAGAATCTTGAAAAAAGAGTAGTTCAAGAAAAAGTACAGATTATAGGAAACGCAAATAAGCAATTGATATTAAAATTACTTCCTTTTTTAGACAATTTAGAGAAAGCAGGATTATTTGTTAAAGACAGCGGATTAAAAATGATAAAGGATGAATTTCATAGAATATTAAAAGATGAGAATATTGAGGAAATACAAATTGTTGGAAAAGAATTTAATCCAGAATTTGCTGAAGTGGTTGATATAGTTAAAGGAGAAAAAGATAATATAGTTATTGAAGTTATCAGAAAAGGGTATATGTTAAACGGTAAAATATTACGTATTGCACAGGTAAAAGTTACAAAAAAGACAAAATAGTAAAAATTATTAATTTATTTATATAAAAATATATGTCAAAAATAATTGGGATAGATTTAGGTACTACAAACTCATGTGTTTCTATTATGGAAGGCGGTAAGCCAAAAGTTATTCATTCACAAGAGGGGAGAAATGTAGTCCCTTCTGTTGTTGATCCTATTAAACGTATTGTAGGAGACGTTGCCAAACGTCAAATGGCAATAAATCCAAAAGATATTGTTTTTTCAATAAAAAGATTAATGGGACGAAGATTTTCTGATGAATTAGTAAAGCAGGATATGAAATGGCTTCCATACACAATAAAAGAGGGAAGAAACAAAATGGTTGTTGTTGAGGTTGGTGGAAAAACATTTACACCTCAAGAAATATCAGCAATGATACTGACAAAAATGAAAAAAGACGCAGAAGCATATTTAGGTGAAAAGATAGAAAAAGCAGTTATTACAGTTCCTGCTTACTTTGACGATTCTCAAAGACAAGCAACTAAACAAGCAGGAGAGATTGCAGGACTTGAAGTTGTAAGAATTATAAATGAACCTACTGCAGCCGCTTTAGCTTATGGATTAGATAAAAAACATTCTCATACAATAGCAGTTTATGATTTAGGTGGAGGAACTTTTGATATTACAGTGCTTGAACTTGGTGATGGAGTATTTCAAGTAAAAGCAACAAATGGAAATACTCATTTAGGAGGAGATGATTTTGATAAAGTAATATTAGATTATCTTGCAGATGAATATAAAAAAGAAAACAGTATTGATCTTAGAAAAGATCCTCAAGCATTGCAAAGATTAAGAGATGCAGCTGAAAAAGCAAAGATAGAACTTACAACATCTTTACAGGCTGAAATTAATCTTCCGTTTATTACAGTAAAAGACAATCAGCCTCAGCACTTTGTAACAAAGCTGACAAGAGCAAAACTTGAATCATTAGTTGGTGATCTTATTGAAAAGACATTTGACCCTGTAAAAAAATGTTTAAAAGATGCAAAGATTGATGTTTCAAAGATCGATGAAATTATATTAGTAGGAGGAATGACAAGAATGCCAAAAATCGTAGAAAAAGTTAAGGACTTTTTTGGAAAAAAAGCTAATAGGTCAGTTAATCCTGATGAAGTAGTTTCATTTGGGGCTGCAGTACAAGCTGGAATATTAACTGGAGAGACAAAAGACGTTGTACTTCTTGACGTTACACCTTTAACATTAGGCGTTGAAACATTAGGAGGAGTAGCAACCCCACTTATAAAAAGAAATACTACAATTCCTTCTACAAAATCAGAAATATTTTCAACTGCTGGAGATAATCAAACACAAGTTGAAATACACATTATGCAGGGAGAAAGACCAATGACAAAAGATAATAAATCATTGGGAAGATTTTTTCTTGAAGGAATACCGCCTGCGCCTCGTGGAGTTCCGCAAATAGAAGTATCATTTGATATTAATACAAATGGTATTTTAACTGTAAGCGCTAAAGATAAAGCAACAGGGAAAGAACAAAGTATTAAAATTACAGGCTCTACAGGATTGACAAAAGAAGAAATTGACAAGATTAAAGAACAGGCTGAAAAGCATGCTGATGAAGATAAACAAGAAAAGGAGAAGATTGAAGTAAAAAACAAAGCTGATAATTTAATCTATACTGCTGAAAAATCATTAAAAGAAGCAGGAGATAAAGCACCAAAAGACATAAAGCAAGAAGTTGAGGAAAAGGTAAAAGACTTAAAAGATAATCTTGAAAAAGGAGAAAAAGAGGAGCTTGAGTCAAAAACAAAGGAGCTTTCAGATTCTCTGCAGAAAATAGGTCAGTATATGTATAAAAAAGAAGAAGGAAAACCTACTCAACAAGAAGCAACAGAGGAAAAAAGGCAGAAAGAAAATCATGATAAAAAAGATGAAAAGAAAGATGAAAAAGAAAAAGGCGTAGAAGAAGGAGAAGTTGTAGAGTAGACTTATAAAATATGGCAGAAGATTATTATAAGCTACTGGGAGTTTCAAAAGATGCTTCAGGGCAAGAAATTAAAACGGCATATAGAAAAAAGGCTTTAAAATGGCATCCTGATAAGAATAAAGAAAAAGGAGCTGATAGAAAATTTAAAGAAATAAATAAAGCCTTTGAGGTTTTGTCAGATACAAAAAAAAGAGAAATGTATGACCAATATGGGTCTGCAGCCTTTGAGAAAGGAAACATGGGAGGAGCACAGGGCGGGCATGGTCCTTTTAGATATACCTATACAACAAATATGGGCGGGCAAGATTCTCCATTTGAAGGTGTTGATTCTGGAGGATTTTCTGACCCATTTGAAATTTTTGAATCTTTTTTTGGATTTAAATCTCCATTTGGAGAAAGAAATAGCCCATATGCAAAACGCAGACAAGTATATGAAGCAAGAATTACTTTTAATGAAGCAGTAAAGGGAGTAGAGAAAAATGTTGTAATTAAAGGAGAAAGAAAATCTATTAAAATTCCAGCTGGTGTTGATAATGGTACTCGCATACGCTTTTCAGAGTTTGATTTATTAATAGGAGTAGAAAATCATAAATATTTTAAAAGGGAAGGACAGGATATTTATTATGAAAAAGAAATTTCATATCCTATGGCTGTACTTGGTGGAGTAGTTGAAGTAGCTACTGTAAGAGGAAGTATTAAGCTAAAAATACTTCCTGGGACAGAGTCGGGGAAAGCTATTCGTTTAAAAGGTGAAGGAGTCCCCTATCTAAATTCTTCAAGAAAAGGGGATCAATATGTTGTGTATAAAATAAAAGTACCTGAAAGAGTTTCTTCACATGTTAAAAAAATACTTGAAGAATTAAAA
>CAZHJA010000054.1:0-4829 GCA_964532865.1 uncultured Gammaproteobacteria bacterium | reverse complement strand
CATTATATCAAATTAAAGGAGTTAGTTCAGACACACTTTTTGACACTTAAGCCTATATTGTATAATGCGCTTCATATGGCAAATAATGAGGGATTAAGGTTTTGTTGGATTAAAGAGGATTTAAGAAATATGAGCGAACTAACTGGAGCAAGTCTGGCAACACTAGGGTGTAGTCATAGGGATGGTCCAACTCCTTTTATATGTAAGTATCCTAATGCGAAACAAGAAAGAGTAATCGTGTACGATAGAGCTTTATTGACTCTTCTTAATGAAAGCTACTCATTTTGTCCTGCGGTAGCTATATATTTAGCCTCTCAGGGACAATAAAAAATGCAATTAGCAAAATTAATTACTTTCTCTTTTTAAAAATAAAAAGAATAGTTGAAATTCCAACAAAACTCCATCCAATAGCAGGAAGCAATAATGGTAATACTTTTATTAATACAACTTGAATAATCCACTCTAATTTATAATACCTTTTTAAAGTAATAAGAGATTCAATAGTTTGTTTATGAAGAGGTTCTGCAACATGCTTATTGTATTCAAATGCAAAAAGAAGAATTATAAATCCCAAAAGCATAAACATTGCTTTTCTTGAAGGTTTAATTATTGCTAATATTATTGAAAATAAAATACCTGCTCCATATATTATTGCAGATAAATTATGTCTTACAATAAAATATACCATGAAAAAGATATTTTGTTTAAGATCAGGTGTTAATTGCATATATATTTTAATAATTTTGGTTTTTTATTTAAGACTAAAATAAGCTAATTTGTTTATCTTTTTTTATTTCTTTTTCTTTTATACTTTTCTTTTTATTTTCATCAAAGACCCGTTTTGCAAGAGTATACATTTCTAAATCTAAAAGGAAATCTTTAAGCTTTGGATTAAATTTTTCAAATTTCGTATTTGAAATATTAAATTTAATATTCACATCTTTTAAAATAATTGCAAGTTTTTTTCCTAAAAACACACTTTCTTTATAATCCTCTAATATCTTTTTTGTTTTTTATCAATATTTTCAATATTGTTATAAATCCCTTCAATAGATCCATATTGTTTTATTAATTTTTCTGCAGTTTTAGGACCAATTCCTTTTGCACCAAAGTAATTATCAGAAGAGTCACCCATTAAAGCTTTTAAATCAGGTATTTTAACAGGGGATACACCAAGTTTTTCTTTAACATCTTTTGTCTTCATTGTTTTAATACTTGATAGTCCTTTTTGAGGGGAAATTACAGATATTAAATTATCTACAAGTTGCAGGATATCTTTATCTCCAGTTAAAATTAATACATTGATATTTTCTTTTTTACTTTTTTTTGAAATGGTTCCTATTATGTCATCTGCTTCATAGCCGTCTTTTTCATAGCAGGATATTTTAGCAGCTTTAAGTGCTTTTTTTACATATGGTATTTGAGATATAAATTCATTTGGTACCTTAGGTCTTTGGGCCTGATATTCTTTAAACATCTTTTCCCTAAATGTTTGTTTTGGAGTATCAAAACAAACTGCAATATGTGTTGGAGTAAATTCGGAAATTGTTCTTTTAAGCATGGATATAAAACCGTAGACAATATTAGTTTGAAAACCTTTTTTTGTTTTAAAAGCAGGAATAGCATGAAACGCTCTGTGCATTATTGCATTTCCGTCAATAATAAGAAGTGTATTCATGAATATTTAGTATAACTTATTGTAAGATTTATTGGGTTTTTGGTTTTTCAAGATTTGAAGCAAGCTCTTTTTTCTTTCCGACAATTTTTTCAAAATCTTCCTTATCAAGACTTTCTTGGTTTAATAAAGCCTTTGCAACCTTATCTAATATTTGCCTTTTTTCCTTAATTAGTTTTATAGCCCTATCATACGCCAAAGTTATTATTTTTTTAATTTCTTGATCTATTTGTGCAAGGACTTCTTCAGAAACTGTATTTTTTTCAAAATACGCTTTTCCCCATTCAGCCACATCTTTTGTAGGTCCATAATTAATTGGACCAAGAGAACTCATTCCATATTCAATAACCATATCTTTTGCAATTTGTGTTGCCTGATCAAAATCATTTGCAGCTCCAGTTGTTATTTCATTAAATATTGTTTCTTCAGCAGCTCTTCCTCCCATCATAACTGTTATTTGTTCAAGTAAATGTGACTTTGTTTCATGAAGTTTGTCTTTTCCTGGGGGTATAAGGGTATAACCAAGAGCCATTCCTCTTGATACAATAGATATTCTATGAACTGCATCAGTATGAGGCAGGAAATGAGATATAATTGCATGTCCTGCTTCATGATAAGCTGTAAGTTTTTTATCAAAGTTTGATTGAAGCCTTTTCTTTTCAGGACCAAGTTTTACTTTTGTTGCAGCTTCTTCAATATCATCCATTGTTATTTTATCTCTTGCTTTTCTTGCTGTATATATTGCTGCTTCATTAAGCATATTTTCAATATCTGCACCTGAAAATCCTACAGTTCTTTTTGCTACATTATCCCAATTTACATCTTCTGCAAAAGGCTTTCCTTTGGCATGAATTTTAACAATAGCCTTTCTTCCCTCAACATCTGGATAATCAACAATAATTCTTCTATCAAATCTTCCAGGTCTTAAAAGTGCAGTATCAAGAAGATCTCCTCTGTTTGTTGCTGCAATTACAACAACTTGTTCTGTAGGTGTAAATCCATCCATTTCAACTAAAATTTGATTTAATGTTTGTTCTCTTTCATCATGAGAAGGCATAGCTCCTACAGAGCGGGATCTTCCAATTGCATCTATTTCATCAATAAAAATAATAGAAGGAGAACTTTTTTTAGCAGTATTAAAAAGATCTCTAACACGAGCAGCACCAATACCCACAAGCATTTCCATAAACTCACTTCCTGCAATAGAGAAAAAAGGAACGCTTGTTTCTCCAGCAACAGCTTTTGCAAGCAGTGTTTTTCCACATCCAGAGGGACCTACAAGAAGAGCCCCCTTTGGTGTTCTTGCTCCTAACTTTGTGTATTTATCAGGATGCTTTAAAAAGTCAACAACCTCTTCAAGTTCATTTTTAGCTTCATTAACTCCAGCTACATCATCAAATGAAATTTTAGGCATATCTTTAGTAAACCTTTTAGTTTTTGCTTGTCCAAATGAAAATACAGAGTCTTGTGCTCCTTTTGCTTGTTTAAAGATGAATATGAAAAAGGCAACCATTAATAGAATTGGTATAAGATTGCCAAGTAAGTTAAGAATGCTTGAAGATCCTTGAGTATCTTTAATTACTAGATTTACTTTGTCAGGGTCTATTTTAGAATCTCTTAATGTTTTTAAAAAACTATCACTAGGCTCTTTATAGCTTATTGCCATTTTATCATTTTTGTATGTTGCAAGTATCTTGTTATCAATAACCTCAACTTTTTTAACTTTTTCTTGTTTAATATCCTTTATCATAGAAGTTATTGATTTTTCAGGAAGAGCCTTTTTTAATTCTTGTGTAAATGAACTAACAATGAAGAATATGAAAAAACTTACAAAAAATATAATAAATATTGTTTTAATATCAAATTTAAACTTTAACTCAGCAATCTTTTTAATGCTGTTTTGTCTTTTTTTGTTATAACTATTACTTTTTTTATTATTTTTCTTCATAAGTATCTTATTGTAGCAGAATTTTGATAAAATAACAGGAAGATATGGAGATTATTAAGGTATATAAACAAAATCAAATAACTCCACAATTATTTAAAAAAATATCAAATGTTTTAAATAATTCAGGATTGGTGGTTATACCAACAGATACGGTTTATGGACTTTCGGTTGATGCAAGAAACAAAAAAGCAGTTAAAAAACTAATTGAATTTAAACATAGACCTGTGGGGAAAGCAATTTCTGTTTTTGTGTCAAGTATAAGTTGTGCAAAAAGATATGTAAAGATAAAAAGTAGTCAGGAGAAAATATTAAAACAAATACTGCCTGGTGCATATACTATTATTCTTCCTTCAAAAAAGAATCTTTGTTCTCTTCTTGAATCTGAAGATAAAACTTTAGGAATACGGATTCCTAAACATTTCTTTATTAATAAATTAAATAAACAATATTTATATCCAATTACAGCAACATCAGCAAATATTTATTCTAAATCTCCTCATTATTCTGTTTCAAGCCTTTTAAACTCTTTATTAGAAAAGAAAAAGAAAATGATTGATTTAATTGTTGACTTTGGAAAATTACCAAGAAATTGTCCTTCAACAGTTGTTGATTTAACTTGTGAAAAGATTAAAGTATTAAGGCAAGGCGATGAGTTTATAAACACCAAGGACTTGTCATCAAAAGAATTTATCTCAGATTCTCCTAAAGATACAAAAAATATTGCAGTAGATATATTTAAGAAGGCATATAACAAAAGCAAAAAGAATAACAAACCTTTAATTTTTCTTCTTCAAGGTGCGCTTGGTGCTGGAAAAACTATTTTTGTAAAAGGAATAGGGGAGAGCTTGGGAATTAATGATATTATTTCTCCAACATTTGTAATTTGCAGAGATTATGAAATAAAAGGTGGAAATTATAATAGACTTTTTCACTTTGATTTATATAGATTAACAAATAATCAAGAATTAAATAATATTGGTTTAAATGAATGTATAGAAAATAACAATTTAATTTTTATTGAATGGTCAGAAAAAAGTATGAGTATAATAGAAAAGTTAAAAGAAAAAACAAATATTATTATAATTAATATTGATTATTTAAAACAAAATAAAAGAAGAATTAAAGTTAAGACTAATTTACTATAGACAAGATTATTTTATAGTGCTATATTAATAATTATATTAATGGAAAAATTAAAGAAAAAGC
>CAZHJA010000053.1:0-4867 GCA_964532865.1 uncultured Gammaproteobacteria bacterium | reverse complement strand
AATATGGCACCATTACCAAAGAGAAAGCATTCTACAATGAGAAAAGGAAAAAGGATGAGTACTCGAAGTGTTTCTTTCTCAAAATTAGTTAAATGTAAAAATTGTGGAAGATTAAAGCTCTCTCATAGAATTTGCAAATACTGCAATAAATAACCCTTATGGACTTGAGACATAAACGAAGAATAACAATAGCTCAGAATTTATATGCACTCTCCTTTCATACAAAGAAAGACTCTAAGAAATTTCTAAATGATTTAGATGAAAAGACTAAAAAGATTATTAAGCAAAAAAGTAAAATACATAAATCAATAGAAAAATATGCTTCTAAGTTCCCAATAGACAATATTGCTAAAATTGATTTGGCAATATTAGAACTTAGTATATATGAGCTCTTATTTGAAAAAAAAGAGCCTCCAAAGGTAATAATTGATGAAGGGATTGAGCTTGCAAAAGAAATGGGAGGAAATCGTTCTTTTGCATTTATTAATGCAATATTGGGAAAAGTTTTCAAAGAAAAATATGGAAAATAAATATCTGACATTAGAAAATATAATTGGTACTATATTTAAGGATAGAGCCTTGCTTGAAAATGTATTTGTTCATAGATCATATCTAAATGAGCATAAAAGGTTTCATCTTCAGTCAAATGAAAAACTAGAATTTTTAGGAGATAGTGTGCTTTCTTTAATTACTTCTGTATATTTATTTCGTGAATATACATATTTGAAAGAAGGTGATTATACTGAAATTAAATCAGGAATTGTTAACACTAAAAGTTTGGCAGAAGCAGCAGAAAAGCTTAATTTAGGAAAGTATCTATTAATATCTAAAGGGGAAGATAAAGGAAAAGGAAGAATGAATACAAATATTTTAGCTGATTGTTTTGAAGCATTAATAGCTGGAATTTTTTTAGACAAAGGATTTGAAAAAGCTTATGATTTTGTTTTAGGACATCTTTTTAAAAACAAGCTGGAATATATAATTAATACAAAATCTTATCTTTCTGCAAAAAGCAGACTTCAGGAAAATATTCAGGCAAGATATAAAACGCTTCCAGTATATAAGGTTTTAGTGGAGAAAGGCCCAGCTCATCAAAGAATTTTTACAGTTGGAGTTTTTTTCAAAGATAAGAAATTAGGAGAAGGAACTGCAACTTCTAAAAAAGAAGCAGAAGAAAAAGCTGCTGAACTTGCCTTTGAAAATAAAAACGCATTATGATAATATATTTCTATGGCAGTAGCATTAAGACTTTTTAGAATAGGAAAAAAACACGCTCCAACTTATCGTATAATTGCAATTGATAAACGAAATAAAAGAAATGGCAAATATATTGAACAAATTGGATTTTATAATCCAATGAGTGATCCTTTTGAGCTAAGTATTGATAAAAAAAAGCTTGATTATTGGAAAGGTAAAGGAGCTGTAATTTCTGAAGGTTTTCAAAAGCTTCTTAAAAAACAATCTTCTAAATAAATATATAAAAGTTTTTTTTTGCAGAATACAAAACTTATTCAGATAAATTCTATTGATTATTTTCTGGCTTTTCTATTGGTTTAGCAGACTCTGTAGCATTAGTAGGAGATGGGGTTAATATTGTTTGAGACTTAGCTTTAACGCTAAAAGGATTACTTTTTTTGGGATAATTTGTATCTATTTCAGCTTCTTGTTTTTCCATAAGCTGAAAATTAATTTTATTTTTTATTTTAGATAATTCGTCAAATGCTTTTTGGTTTAAAACCAATGGAGCATTTTTCATATCACCGCTGCTTTTACTGTAAAAAGAAACATCTAGACTTATTAATCCTGAAAATTCTGGAGTTAATTCAATATTATCTATTGTAATAAATCTTCCTCCACTAAAATTATATGATTTTAAAAAATTCGTAAAATAATCTTGATTTCCTGTTCCAAGTATTGAAATACTTATTTTATTTTTTGTACTTGTTTTTAGGTTTACGGAATAAGATGAAATATTAAAACCTGTTTTATTAGATAATTTTTCAAGAGAATAAATAATTGAAAAAAAATCTTCAGTATTTGGAATAAGTATATTTAGAATTTGAACATATGATTCTAAATCTTCTTTATTGCTTTGTGCAAAAGGAGAGTTAAGTATTCTTGATTTATTTTCATCTTTTTGAACTTCTTTTTCTAATTCGGAAATTTTAATATTATTTTCACTATTTTTTTGCAAATTATATACATGAATAAAAATAATTAAGAAAATTAGAATAATTAATGTAATAATAAACATTAGATTTTCTTTGATGAGACTTTTGATATATGGATTAATTAATTTCTTCTTCATTTATTTTTATAAATTTACCTTTAAGAGATAACTTATAATTTTCCTTTTCAATTCCAAGCGATTTAGATTTTGTCGAATGAGTTAAGCTAAAGCCGTTTATTGATAGATGTTCAAAATATTTAAGAAACTTATTTGATTCTATAAATGAAATAAAGTCAATAAATCTTGTTAAATTATTAAAAGTAACAGTAAATTCCACATTTCTTTCTTTATCGAGTTTAAATATTTCAAGAGATCCTAGTTCAAATTCAGTGACTTTTTTAATTATTGCCGATTTTGTAGCAAGTTTAGAATTATCTTCAGCTATATCAGCAGATTCTGTTCCTTCATTTTCTAAAATTCCTAAAACATCTTTTTCTATTTGTTCAGTCGTTTTCGTATCTTCGTCAGTTGAATTTTGAGATAGAGCTGTTATTAAAAGATTATAGTATGGTAAAGCTTTTACGTCATCTTCTTCAAATTTTTTTAAAGTATTATATTTGTTATTAATAAATATAATATTCGCTTCATCTTCTTCTTTATTTTTTAAAGATTCAAGAAGAGATTTTTTTTTACTTGATAAAGTATTTATTTTATTATCTTGATTTCTTAGTTGTATAAATACATATCCAAGAGAAAGCGCAAATACAATAATAAAAAAAATTGTAATGTATCTTAGAAAGTAAAAATATTTTTCTACTTTTTGATAGTCTTGTTTATTAATAAGTAAGTTTATCTTTGTTTTTTTCATCTTAAATTTCCACCAATTGTTGATACGAAAAGAGGTAGTATATTTTTATACGTCTCAACTGCTGGAGTTTTTTTAAGTAAGTCATATATATTAATTTGTGAACATGGAACTTGAATATGCTTTTCAATTATTTTAGGTAAAGATGGAATTCTATATGAATCATTCATAAAAAGAATATTACCAACAGGTAATTGATTTTTTTGTACAAGAACATTTAAAAATCTCTTTATTTCTGTAGTAAATGCCTTTACTACAGGAGTAATCGTTAATTCAACAGGCATGCTTGATTTTGTTTCAGTTGTAAAAGATTGTAAAAGTTCTAATGCTTGTTTATTGCTTAGATTTAAATTCAAGCAAATTTCTTTAAGAAATATATAAAATCCAGTACTAAAATTACGAGTTTGCGTAATAAGAAATACTCTTGGATCATAATAATAAATAGATGTTGTTTTTAAACTTAAATTAATGAAAAGAATTCCTTTATCCAGTTTTATGTTTTTAAATGCATTTGTAATAAACCTCGAATATCCGCTTAATTCATTTTCAATAGAATCTGGAATAAGTCCAGCAATCTCAACTGTTTTTTGAATTTTTTCAATAGTTTTCTTAGCTGAAGCAACCATAAGCACCATTATTTTATTAGTCTGTTTATTTTCACTTAAAATTTCAATATCAATAGTAGTTTCTTCAATAGGCATTGGAATAAATTGGTCTGCTTGATATTTAATTGCAGAAATTAGCTCCTTTTCATTTAATTTTGGCATTTCTAGAATTTGGCTGTATGAATAGGCATCAGGAATAATAACGGATGCATTTTTATCCTTAATTTTTAAATTATTAATTAGTTTTTGAATTAAAGCAGCATGGTCATCAAGTACTTTTTCAGTATCGCTTGTATAAAATGCAGGGTTAATTTCAACATATCCAAAAGAATCAGCTTCAATAATATTATTGCTTAATTTTGCTCTTACTAGTTTAAGATATGATTCTCCAAATTCCAAACAAAATGTATTATTTGTCATTAATTAATATTAACAGAAATTGAAAAGATAAATCAAGAGAAAATATCAATAATTTCTTAATTTAATTTTAGTTTGATAATAAAGAGAAGCTGTTTCTTCTGCCCTTGTAAAAATACATTCCTCACCCACAGCAGACAAAGGATTTTTATAGCATATATTAAAACTTATAGATATTATTGGAGGATAAGCTGTAGTATTTCGATTGCATTGTATTGCAAAATCTTTAATAAATACTTTGTCAGATGTTAAATCAACAGAAACTGGATCAGAAACTGGATCAAAATCTGGATCTGTTGGATCTGCTGATTCTGATGCAATTTTAGAGTCAGTAAGTTGAAAATTAAAATACTTACCAGATATGTCTTTGATATAAAAGTCTGTTCCATCGGAGGGAGCTGCTAAAGGATAAGTAGATCCACTAATGTTACATTGTTCATTTGTTAAAGTATCTTCATCATATATTTTTACAGCATAACCTCTAATTGTATTCTCAATTACATTAATTGCATAATCTCCTTGTTTTTTTACTTCAGAAAGTCTTTGAACCTTAAGTGTCTGATTTGTAATTGCAAATATTATGGTAAATAGAATGGGTAGTGACATGCCTATTACACCAATAACAACTACTATCTCAATAAATGTAAATGCTTTTTTTGTTATTCCCATATAGCAACTATTGTATTAATTGGAACTGAATATGTATTTCCTAATTCTTGCCATTTTGTTGTAATTTTGATTTCTACTTTAGTAGTGCTACCATCAACTTGTGATAATTTTACCTCTCTTTTATATTTTATTCCGCTTCCT
>CAZHJA010000052.1:0-4981 GCA_964532865.1 uncultured Gammaproteobacteria bacterium | reverse complement strand
ATCAACAAATCTTGTGCTTTATCTAATTTCTCTTTATCTTTTAATTGTAGTTTTATGCTATCTCAATCAAACTAACACTTTTTATTATTATTTTGTTATTAGTACTTGGGGGCTTTGTATTAGCTGTTTTTTGTTAAATATACATAATGCTCGTATGTATTGTTGAACCTAACGTGTATTGCTTAAAAAGCAATATATTTTGTAAAAATATATATAAATATAGGCTTTTTATAATATTTCTTAATACTTATTTTGTCTCATTTTTACCTTGGGTCTATCACTTGTGTCTTATTTCTGCTAAATTGTTTATCTGACCACTTCTTCTTATTATCATGCGTAAAATATTGTTTTATTTAGTTATTTGTTATCTTTTTACCTTTTTTAAGATAAATGTATTTGCTGCAGCAGCCTTATTTATTTCTTTATCTTCCTTTTTCCCTCCCTTGCTCCATATTGTCTTGACAACTTTCAGTTTCTTGCTTATTATTTAGTATATTACTATGAGGAAGTTTATTTTCTTTTTAATCTTAATTATTGTTATCCTTATTTTATTTGCTGGGTTCTTTTGGCTATATGAAACTAAGTTCATGATAGGTAGAGCTAGTGTTAGCAAAGCCTCGTTTTCCATTGATAACTCATATCTTTTTGTTTCACCTTTGCGAGCAAGGGCCAATGATAAAGAAAAAATAAGAGTTACTGTATTTGTTTTGAATAATCAAGGTTTAGGCGTTATGGGAAAAAATGTATCGTTAAATAAAAGCTCTGGTTTAACTATAGAAAATATTCAATCTATTACAGATGGATTTGGAAAGGCTGTTTTTGATGTAAAAGCAAGCGTAGGAGGCGAGTATTTCCTTAATGTTAATATTGATGGGTCTCCTCTTAAACAACAAGCTAAAATGAGCTTTTATTGAGAAATTTGAATTTATTCTCTTTCTTTATTTTTTTAATACAATAGCTTTATTGTTATTGCGGACGAGAGCAAAATGGGATCTTAGCATTAAGGCTCTATTTTTAGCAATATGATATGGGTGGAGATGTCTTTGAATAAAATAGATAAATAGAGCTATTATTTGGGCTAAAATAAGAATTTCCAACAGACGTGTTTTTGCTAATGAAAATAAAAAGAGTAAGAACTTGATAATAATCATCCATATAGGAAGAACATTAAGATTAAGTGTATTGCTTTTTGGCGATGAATTATTATCATACGTAGTTTGTGCAAAAACTCTAAAGAATTCTGGGTTAGAAGAGGGGAGAGAAAGGGAAAAGTTGCCATTTTCGTCTGACGTTGTTTTAAACTGAGGAAAGGTAAAAGCATAGGCAGACTTTATCGGATTTAATTTTCTTACAAAATAATTAATAAATGATCTTTTTTCGTCAATAAATACTGCAAAATCCAATTCTGTATTTGGGATTGATTGCCCTGAGAGAATTATTTCATCTCCTAAAAAATAGTCATTTTTATCAAATGATAATGTTGGAGGAAGAATAACAGGTCCAACTATCACATTGTAATCAGTTGGAAATGGAGGAATGCATATGGGATTAGAAAGCCTTCCAAATTTATCACGCGAGTAAAGACATATTTCTCTTGGTGAAAATGGAGAGAATTGGCTGTTAAATTCAAAATATCCATCATCTTTTGCATATGTTTGATCAAATATTCCCATTCCTTGTATATTTACTAAAGCTCCTGGAGAACTATACCCAAATAATTTAAAGCGGTAAAACTCAAACGCTTTTTCAATATCAATTTCAAGACAATGCTCACATGGTTCAATTGGCTGAAAAACTCCCACAACAGCCGAAAGGCTAGTGGATTTAGATATGTTTTGGGTAGCTCCTAGGATTTGATTGTTTTTTAATGAAGAAATAAAAGTAAAACAACTAATGCCTGCAAGGATAAAAAAAACAAATAAAGATATTATTAATGGTCCTTTATACTTTAACATCTATTTTTAAGTATACAGTATAGTTTTTTGATGAAGAGATATTAATTTCTTTTATTGATTTGTTGTTTTAATTCTTCTATTTCTTTTTTTTCTTTATCAATTTCTTCCTCTAGCCTTTGTTCCTTTTGTATAGTTTTTTTATAAATACTTTTTCCAATAATAAGTATTATGGCAAGAGCGAGAAGAATTACTAATACTACCTTCCATGGGAAGATATAAACGTATTTTGAGGCTGATAATGGATTATCATTTTCTCCGTACGTTGCATTTACAATTAATTTATATCTTCCTATCATCCACTTTTGTCCAAGAGTATTTTTAAATACTGAAATTGCTTTAGGAAAGATATTTCTTTCTTCAAGCTTTTCTGTTTGAATAGTTTTTCCTAATGTATTTTTTATTAATATTTCGCCTTGTGGTTGTATATGAGTATCTCCATTATTTACAATTCTTGTTTCAGTATCAACAGGTCCGAATTCTTGAAAAATATTTGCTTTTAAATGTGAAATTCCTGCATTTTCTTCATAGTCACCTGGAATAGTTATGTATATAAGAGCATTAATTCTTTGGGTTATGGCAGTTACTCTTTGATCCCCTTCAGGGGCGGAAACAGGAGTTGTTTCAAAATAAATTGAAGCGTAATGTCCGCCTGGTAAAGCATCTTCTGGAGCAGTTACATTTGCGTATATTATTACTCTATCTTGTCCTGGAATAGATATATTTGTATATGGAAGTTTTATCCAACTTGCTGCAGCATATCTGGTATTAATTTCTGCCTTGTCGAGAAAGATTGGAGAATTATTATCTCCTTTTACAATAAAGTCAACAGTCCCAAGCGTCCCAAGAAGTGGATGTAATGATTTATTATGAAACGCAACAGCTATTCCTTTTGTTTCTCCTGGTTCAATTATAAATTCTTGACGCGCAGGAAATGTTGTAATGTTTAATCCTTGTTGGCCAAATGCAAAAGGAACATAAATAAAAGAAAGCAAGACAAATAGTGAAAATGTTAAATAATAAAATGCTTTATTTTTCATATATGTAATATATTTTAGAATTTTGCTGTTGCTGTGTATTTAACTGTATTATTATAATAACCTGCTGGCTGTAAATTTGAAACTGCTACTCTATAACACACATATGCTGCAGAGTTAGATACAGGACCACTGTTTGACATTACATCTTGCGCAACTTCATTTTCGCTATCCAAAGGATCTTTTCTATCTGTATCTGCAAACTGTCGGGCAGTAAAAGGCAAAGTATTTCCTGCATCAATATATTCAAATGCAGCATCAGTACCATTAATATCTTGTAATGAAAATCCTAAGCCAGGATAAGTATCTGCCTCTATCCAGTTTTCCTCGCTTGATTCTGTACATGGAGAGGCAGTGCATAATGTATCTCTAATACATGTGGCGGATCCAAATGTAAAGTCTCCAGCTGAAGGAGCAGTTCCTGAACAGATATTATGATTTAACCCCATTTGATCTTCTTCATATACTGTAAGATTATATCCGCTTGATGCATTTGTAGAGAGCTGTAGATATTGTGCGCCTGTATAAAAGGTATCTGAAAGAATAGCGCTTCCTGCATTAAAAGATACATGAACGCTATCTGTTTGAAAATCAAAAGTTGAGCTTCCTATTCCACAAGCAGCAGTTGGCGTGGATATACCAGAAGGCCACGTACAAGTTGCTTCATATGTATCGTTTAAAGTTCTATCTGTATCAACACCGCAGATTTTAAATGAAAGAGTCTGATCAACAGTGGCAGAAACCATAACTCCCTCAATTGGAGCAACTCTAATTGTTCCAGTATCTACAGTCACAGAAGATGCATTTTGTGTTTCAACTAATATTGCTCTTATATCAGCATTACCTGCTACATGAGTTGAGCTTTTTGTTGGATTAATAAATTTATTTATTGTTCCGCTTCCTCCAGCAGCCGTGCTTCCTATGCTAATGGCTATTGTAGTTGAGCTACTTACTGTTCCAGCAAATCCAATCGTAACAAGGTGATAATTTGCAATTGTGCTCAAAGTTGTTGAGGTATTAACGATTGATAATGCGGCGGGGGAAAGAGTAATATAGTTGGTAATATCTGTCCCGCTTGGCAAACTTGCAGAATCAAATCCATCAGTATCAGGAATTCCATCTGAACAATAATCTGGATTTGTTTTCCCAGTGTTTGCAGTACGTGGAATTGAAATTAGAATTTTTGCAGGAGCAGTTTCTGTTCCGCTTAAGTCAGTAGTAGGAGAGAATGAAATACTATGTCTTGCAGATTGGGAAGCAACAGCATAATCATTTCTTAAAGGAACATCAGCAAGGACAGGAGTAAATGTAAATCGTGTATTTCCAATATCAACTGAAGTAACATCGTACTCCTGTTGATTTATGCATCCATCTTCATCTTGCCCTGGAAAGCAGATATCGTCTCCAGGGAAAAGATGTTCAACATCCTTATCTGGTGCAGGAGCTGTTCCTCCAACTAAACTTACTATATTATTTCCAGCGGTTCCTGAAACAATACCCTTAAAAGAAAGTCTAGGGTTTGTTAATGTATCATAGGCATCTGTAATATTTCCAGCAGCTGTTATCCTATTGGTTTTAGCAAATTGTAATAGAAAGAGAGTAAAAAAAAATAATAATATAATAAAGCAACTTGTATATTTTAGAAGCTTTTCCATTTTTTTATACTTATATATATAATATAAACAAGATTAAATACGTTTGTCAAGTAGACTTTGTATTATTTTTCATTTTAAGAGAAAAAAGAGGGATTAAGAATGAATTTTTTTAAGCTAAGGTTTCATTTATTTTTTAATTTCTTTGAGTATGTAGTAAGTTGATTTGCCCTTACCTTTTCTGTTAATTAGACCAAGGTTAATGAGTTTTTGGAAATCTAAAGCTCGGGTGGCTTTGGCCCGCTTAACTAATTTAGCGTAGTCTTTATCTGTGATAAAATTGTTTTCTTTAATATGTTTTAATATTTTTTGGTGATAGGGTTTAAGCTGGGTATCAGGA
>CAZHJA010000051.1:0-4991 GCA_964532865.1 uncultured Gammaproteobacteria bacterium | reverse complement strand
TTTCTTTTAACTTATAACTATAATAAAAATACCATATTATTTGAATATTTTCAAAACAATTATTCACAAGTTCCTGTTGCTCCTATAATTCCCATCTTATGTGTGGGTACAACGCATGTTAAGTTGGCGCAACATTCTCCATCAGGTCCTAAAGTCGCTCCGCATGTTCCTCCTTTTGATACACAAATAGGCGTTGGAGTTGGAATTTCAGTTGGAGTTGGAATTTCAGTTGGGGTTGGAGTATTGCTTGGAGTTAAAGTGCTTGTTGGATAAGGAGTATATGTTGGATATGGTGATAATGTAGGTACTACAGTTGGAGTAGCTGTAGGATCAGGTGTTGAAGGACATGAAAATTCTAAATTGTTTGAAAAAGGAGAAAAATCAATTCCACTTGAACAGTTCGAACATTCGCTATATGCATATTGAGCATAATATGTTTTTTTATCTTTAATATTATCTATTGTATGGGTTTGATTACCATCATTAGTTGCTGCCATTTTTGTACTTGTTATATTATTTCCTTCATTTTGGTCCCCTACTTCAAGCCAATATTGTTTTGCTCCTGATATTGAATTAAATGTAAATGTAACATTCCAATTATCCCCATTTTTACTATTGCACTTTACAGTTGGCGAATGAGGAGGTTTATGGAGGTTGTTTCCAATATTAATATGAAATTCTTCTTTTGACGCAGGTGCAGATACATTACTAATAACTCCAGTTCCAATATCGTCTCCATTGTGCCATACAGTAGCTTTTAACTGGTATTTTACTCCAGTTTTTGCATCATTCCAGCTCCACTCTACTCCATCATGTGCATTAATTTTATCTGCAATTTTTTCAAAATCAGAATCATTTGTAGATTTTTTGTATATAGCTACAGTTGCACCATTTGGAATATGGCCATTAATATTAATATCTCCTGAAATACTTACTTTAGATGGGGCAGGAGGTAAATAGCGTGAGACAATTCTAAGTTTTTCATTTGACGCAGGAGCAGTTACTGTAATTTGATTAGACTCTCCATTATAAGCACCATTGACAAAAAGCACAGCTTTTAAATTATATCCTTGTCCTTTTATTGCTGTGTTCCATGCCCATCCAGCATTGTCTTTTGCAGGAACTTTATCTGTAATAAGCTGATAAGTAGTTTCTCCAACTTTTTTCTGAAAAAGCGAAATGCTGTTATTTGTGCCAAGCGCACCATTTAAATCAATATTTCCTGAAATAGTAGCATTTGTTTGCTGGATAGCTTCATCAGGCTGATATATTGAATTAATAACTAATATTTCGTTAATTGCTGGGGCAATAGCTCTTAATACACTTGATTCTCCTTGATTTTCTTCATTTACAATAAGTACACCCTTTATTTCATATACTTTATTTACTTTTGCATCATGCCAAGCCCATGCGGCATTATCTTGCGCTGGGATATTTGAGATTACAGTCTCAAAGTCTTCTTTATTTTCTTCTTTTATTTCAATTGATAATGTACTTTCCCCCTCTTTATAATGTCCGTTTAAATCAATATGACCTGAAATTGTAGTAGATCCCCCATAAATGTTTTTATTAAAAAAAATAAAGAAGATAGCAATAAAAACAGCAATTATTCCAATAAGATAGAGAAAATAATTATTTTTCATAAAATTATTTTAAATTATAAATACTTTAATAATCATAATTAATTTAACAGGCAAATATTACTTTGTCAACTGTTTTTATACATTATAATATTTTTAAGGTTCCTGTTGATTCATCCCAGCACTCACTTACCATATCTGTTGGAAAATCATATGGTTCAACAGAAGAGCATGTAATGGAGCCATTTCCATCCCATACAACTACCCATTCTCCATCAACTTTAGTCGCTAAAAACATAGCTCCTCCCATTTCTCCTTCAATAGTTACTCCTCCACTTGCGTGCGTTCCTGTATTTTTTGAAACTGTAACATTTACATTTTCTATTGACCATCCATGTTTTTCTACTAATGCTTTTTTAATTAATTCTAAATCAGATTCTACTATTTCCTCTTCTGATTCAGAGTCTGTTGGTACAGGACTAGTTATATTATTTTCAGTTTTCGTAATACTTTTTAGAGCTGCACTTGTAGGAGAAACTTCTTTTGTCACCTCTGGAGTTATGTTGATAACCTCATCTATTTCAACCTTATCTTTTGAAAAATTCTGATAAATTAAAAAGCCAATTCCACAAGCAACAATTAAAAGAAGAATAATAACTAAAATATTCGTTGAGCTTTTTTTGCTGTTTTGAATATTTTGTGAAGCATTATTATTTACCATATTAGGGTTTTGATTATCCATATTATTTTAATTAATTATTAATAAATTATATATAAGTATATTATATATAATTCTTTTTTGATATCATAATTATTATGAGTATTACTCTTTTAATTTTTCTTGCAGGAATAATAGTACTTTTAATTTCTACCCGCATTTTTGTAGATGCTGCAACTAAAATTTCTTTTTATCTTCGAATATCTCCTCTTATCATTGGAGCAACAGTTGTTGCATTGGGTACGTCTCTTCCTGAGCTAACTGTTTCAATTTTTGCAATATTAAGAGGAGATCCTGGTCTTGCAGCAGGTAATATTATTGGATCAAATATTGCAAATATATTATTGGTTTTTCCTATTGGAATATTATTTGGAGGTATTCGTATAGGAACGACAAAGACTCAAAGAAATGGAATCATGCTTTTGGCAGCTACAGTAATATTTTTTGTCTTTTTTAAATACTTTGCATCTCCAATTGCAGGAGTTATTCTTATTGGTCTTGCAGTTATGTTTACAATTAAGGAATATCAATGGGGAATATTTGGAAGGCTACATGAGGATCTTGCCCGTTTTGATTTTCTGAAGAAAAAGAAATTTAAGATTAAAACTTTTATTTTTTTACCGCTGTCAGTTATTGGAGTAATAATTGGCGGATTTTTAACAGTATCCTCTGTTGAGACAATTGCATTAGAAACAGGATTTTCAACTACAATATTAGGATTTACTTTAACTTCTATTGCAACATCTTTGCCTGAAATATTTACTACGGTTATAAGCGAAAAAAAAGGAGAAGATAAAATGGTAGTTGGGAATTTAATAGGAAGCAATGTATATAATTTAATGCTTATTGGAGGAGTAATTCTTTTATTTGCATCAGCAGAAAAAATATCGCTGTTTGAGTGGTTTTCTTTTATAATTTCAGCTTTTATTTTATACTTCTTGATATTTTTCTACAAAGGAAGAAGTATTCGAAAATTAGCAGGTATAATATTGCTTTTATTATTTACAATTTACTTATCATTAATTCACATTATTTAAAAAATACTATTTCTTCTTTTTCTGCTTAAAATGTGTGTTTATATATTCTGTGGCTTTTTTTACTGATAAGGGCTGGCTTGAGTTTCCTGTTCGGATATAGAAAGCTTCATTATCTTTATATGTAAGATATACCGGTTGAAGGCTTGGTTGAATATATACCGCGCATATTGTTTTTTCGTCAATCTCTTCAAAAACAATATCAATATATTCCCTAAATTCAATTCCCAGCATTTTAGCAATTGACATATTAAATACATTTTCAAAACCATCTGAATCATTTTTATTTATAAGCTGAAAATCAGGAGCAAGCCCCAACACTTTTCTTGAATCATCAATTCCAATTATAATAATGCCTCCACTTGTATTCATAAATGCAGCAATATTTTTCATAACTGCTTTTTTAAGGTCTTTATTCATCTTTTGCTCTTTATAATCCCACATAAAACTTGATTTAAATTCCAAATGCTTGTTTTCTTTTTGTTTTAATAGTGCACTAATAGGTTTTTTATCTTTTTTTAATTCCTCAATTTTTTGTTTTATAACCTTAGTATAAAAACACGGGCTTGGAATATTTCTTAAAGTAATTATTTTTTTATTTTTATTAAGCTTAATTTTTATTGCGCCGTAATTTACGATACTTCTGAACTTCCTTTGGAAACATTCAACAGATTTTATATCTTTTAAATAAACAACATCTTTTTCTTTAAATAATTTATTCCGCCTATATGTAATTTTATTCTTCTTTATTTTATAAAGTTCAGAATACCAGGATAAAATAGCTATTGAAATAATTATAATTTGAAAAATTGAAAGAATAACTGAGGAAAGTAAATTATATGAAAGAATACTAATAAGAGTGAAATTATTAAATAGCTTAATATAGTCTGCAATAAATGATAAGGGCATTGTAATAAGAATAATAGCTAGTTCAATAAAAAATATTCTTTGAATAATAATAAGAGGGGTTGTTCGTATTACTGTTTCTTCTATATTTGAGATTTTCTTTTCCATGGATAAAGTTAAGAAACTATATAACTAAATTATATCAAAGCAAAGACATCTTTACTTTTTATGAATTTTAAGAATATTAAAATGATTTAAAAGAAGAAAGATAGTTCCTCCAGCAAATGCCGTACCAAATTGAACAATTCCCATTGCAGTTAAAAATATTAAAGGAAGAATATTAAGCTGATGTAAAAGATATGCGCATGAAAAAAGAAACATGGCTTTTACTGTAGATGCAATTATTATTCTAAATACTTGAGGCACTTTTTTTTCAAGAATTTTAAAAAAGTATATAAGCATTGCATTTCCCAGCCATATAAAAGGCATTAAATATAAAAGAAATACAGTAAAGGATCCAAAAAGAACCCCATGTAAAAGTACAGAAACACTAGGAAGCATAATAAGAGGAATAAGTTGTTTTTTAGAAAGAGACGAAGACATCATAAAAAGAAGAAAATTAATAGCAGTTCCAACTAATATTTGAGGATGTTTAATAAAAAAAGGTATTGCAAATGCAAATGTATAAGCTAAAGTATGAAGTTCAATAGCTATTGGTTTATTAAGAACAATTAGTTTTTTATCCATGTGTTTATTTTATGTAGAAAATAAAGTAAAATCAAGGCTTAAAAATTGATATAAGTATAACTTCAT
>CAZHJA010000050.1:0-5125 GCA_964532865.1 uncultured Gammaproteobacteria bacterium | reverse complement strand
TGTACAAGAAAAAGGGGGGAAAGAAAGGGGGTTATTATGTATTTTGCTGTGGACCAAGAACTCCTAGAATGGAACACTCTAGAGACTTATATGTATAAAGTTTATCAGACTTTTAGGCAGTTGCAGATAGAAGTCTCTGAATAATTTATATCTGCAGGGATTCTCAATGATCTAATATTTTGAGATGTACTTTATTCTAATTATATTATGAATATTTGTTTAGAAAAGAATATGTGCTTTAATCCTGTTGTTTTTTCGGAAGATTACCTATAGCCAAACTGATTCTTTCTGTACCTCTTAATTTCCCATCACGGGTATTGTAATAAAGATAGAGTTTCCCATCGTAGACGTGAACATCGCAGGCATAGGCAAAAAGTTCCCCTTTTGCTGGATCGGGCTTGACTATATGGGCAGAGTCAAATCCTTCCCATTCATAACCATCAACCGACCAGAGAATCTTAATAGCAGATGTTGATCCACCCCGTTCATTTTTATGTATCCCATTGACGAAACCAATAAAATATCCATCTTTTGTTCTTAATACTTTTATAGATCCAGCACCGATATTCATATCAGGATCTTCTGAGGTCAGGTCAATAATCGGTCCGCTTATTAACTCATAAGGACCATCAATACTGTCAGCTTCCGCCACCCAGATAGAATGAGGTTCAGTAAAGTAACAATCTGTTAGTAGTGCTGTGCCACCGCTTGAGTATAAAAGGTATTTATTACCTGCTTTTACAACACAAGGATTTCCAACCGCTTCCTTTTGAAGTGGAACAGTCGGTGTCTGAATCGTTTTTGGTTTACCCCAGTGAATTAGATCTTTGGATGAGGTCATTTGTATTGTGGATGAAAGTTTATCTGTAAAAAGTACAACCATATGAACTTTTGTATAAAAAAGATGATAAACATCACCTTCCTTGTATAGATAGGGTCTAACAGCTCCTTTCATAACAGGAGACCGATCCCGCTTCCATTGAATACCATCCTTTGAGGTAAACTGACAAAGATTAATTCCTGCTGGTGCTATCAAATGGAATAATCCATCTGGAGTCTGATCTGGTGGCATCCAGGTCGGATCGGCAAGGTAATTAAAATCGGGTACCAAACTCGGATTAATTAGTGGATTTGCTGGGTGAGATTGCCACTTTATCTGTTCACATAGCTCTTCTTTTGTAAATGGTAATAATTGCATGGGATTGCTTTCTTGACTTGGCAAGACTACTTTTGTCTCAGGTATATTTTCCATTACATCAATTGTATTTTCCATAACAGTAATTATAATTGATTATAACTTACGTACATAGACGTTTCTTTGTCAAGCTGTTTGATATGTTATGTTGTTCACCCCCGGAGTGAAATGGGTTGTTGCGACAAACTAATGTGGGCCAAGAGCTCCCAGAATGGAACACTTTAGAAGCTTATATGTATAAAGTTTATGGGACTTTAAGGCAGTTGCAAATTGAGCTTTAATATTTGTAAACTTTAACTTTCTTATTTCAAATCAAAATGTTGATGAATTTTTACCATTATATCCAGGTAATATTTTTCTAATTTTATCTGCATCTATGTGTACAATTTTCTCCTCAGGATTTTCATTTTCAAGTTGATTAATAAACTTCTTTGAATACTCTGTCTTGCCAGCTCCTGGTGAACCTGCCATAAAAATAGTAATCGGACTAAGTGTACTTGTACTTGGAAATATTTCTATACTGCAGAATTTGTTACAAATTTCTTTACGATTTTTTCTTACATATTTTAATGCTTTATCAGATAATACTTTATTAGATAATAAAGTCATTATTATTTGTGAAATTTTTTAAAAGATTGTAAGTAGTTTCCTCCATAAACCTAATCAATGAATTATCTTCTTCAAAAAGCCTGTTTGTGGAGAGCGTGGACCACTATTGGAACTTTTTATACTTAAACAATGTCCATCCTTACGGGGCTGGATAAGAAGATGTTTTTGAGGCTATATTTGGAAGTAAAACAATCTCGCTTATCCATTATTTACAGATATTCAGCAAACTTGCTATAATTCTTTTATGATTTCAGTAATAATTCCCGCTTATAACGAGGAAAAGGAAATAGGAATTTGTCTTAGTTCTCTTGTAAATCAAATTACAACTCAAAAATTTGAAGTAATTTTAGTTGATAATAATTCCAATGATAAAACTATTGAAATTGCCCAAAAATATGAAAATATATTAAATCTAAAAATAATTACACAAAAGATAAAAGGTAGAGGTGCTGCAAGACAAAAAGGATTTAATTATGCAAAAGGAGAAATTTTATTATCAACAGATGCTGACACTAATGTTCCACAGTCCTGGATAGAAAATTTTTCAAAAACTCTTCAAAAAAACAATGCTGTTGCTGTAACAGGAACATGTAAGATAATTGATAGTAATTTTTTAACTAATAAACTTGTAAATATTTTCCAACCATTACTTATGAGATTTTATAGATTAATATTTGGCCATTATTGGCTAAGTGGATTTAGTTTTGGAATTTATAAAAATGTATACAAAAAATCAGATGGCTTTAATAAACATTTAAATGCTCAAGAAGATATTGACTTATCTTTTAAAGTAAGTAAAATTGGTCAGATTAAATTTATTTCTAATTTACCTGTAATTTTTTCAGGAAGGAGATTTAATAAGGGATTAATCAAAGGATTGTTGCCATATTTTACGACCTTTATTGCCTACTTCTTCTATAAAAATGAAAAAGTAGTTTTATCCGATATTCGTTAGACAAAAATGATTATCGTAACGTAAACAATGTCAATCCTTATGGGATGGGCATGGCTCTGAGCTAGACGAAGGGGTGGGGAGAAGGAAATAAAACTAATTTGGTGGGCCAAGTATCGGTTCAATGGAACACAATACTAGACTATTTTAACCGAGTTTATCAAGTTTTCCAACAGTATAAGGTAGAAGTGCTAGTTTATGCGTATGTAGCTAACTAAGGAAGTCTAGTTCGTAATCAACCCAACCCTTTTCTTTTTCTCTCAATAGCCATATTCTTGCTACTCTTTCCTTAAAATCAAGGATCATCCTTCCTATCGTTCTTTCATTAAATAGGCTTACTTTTGCTCCTTTTGAAGTATCACTTACTAAAGCCTCAAGCTCAATCCGCGTCATTCTCGGTTTTACATTTTCCTTTGCGAATTTATATCTATCGTGAGTCCCACAAGAGTTGTCATCTTTATCAAAGCTTTTCAAATATGTTAAAAAGTGATTTGTGTGAACAAATGGTAATTCTGGCTTAACTAACAAAACATCTCTTTCAGTTGATTCAATATTCCAAGCCTTCCCCTCAGTATTAACTATCACATGGCTATAACCTAGCTGACGGGGAAGTTTTTTCATTTTGTCAAAGTCCCTTTCTGGATTATCCGTTTCTGATAGAAAGCGAGCAATTACATTTCGGGGAACGCCAACTTGTGAACATGAATGAGTCAAGGTATTAATCCCTTGAAAAAAGCCGTGAGAGTTAACACTAATAGCACAACCTCCAAGAGTATTGTGATAATAAAGCTCAAGTATCGTTAACCTTCCAATTGTCTTTTTTAATACACTAATTGCATTTTTTGCTCCAGCCTCCCAATCTTCATTATGAGATAACAACGTTCCCTTATTAGTAACAATGGTTGTACATTTATCATCCTTTACATCGTCTTCTATGCTCAAAGTCCAAAGCTCTCTAAAATCCACTTCTGAACCCTTTGCGTAACCCTTTAACTCTTCAACATAAGATGGAAAGCATTTTTCTGTCGCCTCTAGATAGGCTTTTGATTTGTCAACTTTTATTCCCCAATTGCCATCTTTCCTTTGTTTGTTTAATGAGAGCTCAAACTCTTTTTTGAAATTTGTTCCTAGTTGAAAACCTAGTTCAAAATTGTTTTTTACGCTAATTTGAAAATAGTTATTGTGTTTCATGGCTAATATCTATATTATAACTCAAGTTGATAACTAAGTCTTATATAACACTTCTTTTCATAAGCTCTATTTGTTCTTCAGCTCTTTTTTCTTCGTGGGCCAAGAGCTCCCAGAATGGAACACTTTAGAAGCTTATATGTATAAAGTTTATCATGCCTTTAGGCAGTTGGAGATTGAGGTTTAATATTTATGAGTTAACTGAAAAAAGATTGTTAATTATATTGGTTTGACAAGAAAAAGATTAAAAGATATAATGTCGGCAATGATAAATCTTAGAGAAACTAGGCAACAGTTAGATCGTCTTAGTCAAAAAGCTTTGGGGCTTCTTACATTCGCTCTACAAGTTCCTTTAATACCAGTGATGGGTTGTGGATATGTAAAATTTGAGGGAAGTGATCACGATCTTCATGACTATGGAGAAACAATGATGGTAAAAGAATCATATAGTTCTCTAGTACCATATGATCAAGAGAGACATGGTGAAATCTTTGACTTTGTTGAAGAAGGCGAACGACTTCCTAATCATCCAAATAATAAAGATGGAAAAGTACCAATTCATCGCCACGATGGAACAAATTCTGCTGGTCCACACAACTTTAACTACGAATAAAGATTAGTGTAACTCTTAAGAAGGGTAAACTACGTTAAGGTTCTTTTGTACGAAGAGAAGATCTTTCTATTGTTTTAGTTCCTAATTCAGCTGCTTGTTCATCCCTTAACCATATTGGACAGTACCATGGGGAAAAAAATATTCCTGTAAAATCTCTTTCTGCAACTGTTCTAGCATCAATTTCATGTATGCCACAATATACTATTTGAATTGAATGAAGCAATTGAGGGTGTCTACCCATTAATACATTAGCTGGTAGTATTTCACAATCTGCATTGATACATTTTATATAAGATTCAGTTCCATTACCATTAATTATTTGCATATTTGGATATTATATCAAAAAATATTGTTATGAAAGGACAATCTTGTATTGTGGACAAGCTGGAAAATAGTTTGAACCAAATAAGTGACTATATTTGGAGATGGTTAAGCGTTCTGAGCAGGCTGAACACATCTTTATCACAGAGCAGTATTTAATCTTCACTATAGAAACTCTTATCAATAGGGATTGACATTGTTTAAGAATTTAAAATCTAATTCCTGAAATGCGTTAGATAGTGGTGAC
>CAZHJA010000049.1:0-5142 GCA_964532865.1 uncultured Gammaproteobacteria bacterium | reverse complement strand
GTAAAGGAAGAGGTTAGGTATTTTATAGACTCCAGGTTTGAAAAAACATATATCGTAGCTGGTTTAAAAGATAAAGATATTAGACAAGATAGACCTAAAGGACTGCTTGCAAAAACATTTGAGTTTAAAAAGACAGAACTTCTTGTTCCAGAAGACCCATATTTTTCAATTGTTATTCCTAAAATTGCTGCAAATGCAAAAGTTCAACCCAACATAGACCCAACAGATGAAAAAGTATATTTAGAAGCATTAAAAAAAGGCGTAGCGCATGCTTTAGGCACTGCTTTTCCAGGCGAGGGGGGTCATGTATTTCTTTATGCACATTCAACAGATTATTTATGGAATGTTGGAAGCTATAATGCAGTATTTTATTTATTATACAAGCTTGAAAAAGGAGATGAAATTAATGTTTTCTATAAAGGCAAAAGAAATGTATATAAAGTAATTGACAAAAAAGTCGTTACTCCTTCTCAAGTAGAATATTTAACAAGAAAAACTAATAAAGAGTTTTTAACTCTTCAAACATGCTGGCCTCCTGGAACTACTTTAAAAAGACTGCTTGTTCTAGCAACAAGAGTGGCTGAATAAAAAAGGAGTATTATCTAATTCCAACAAGATAAAGATCAGGATATTTATTATTTTCAGGATTAAGATTAATAAGCACTATGATTTTTTCAGAATTTGTTACTGTGAAAAATGAGTCTTTAAAAGGACCAGAATATACAATCTGCTTATTTGTCTTATCATAGTCTACAACAGCAAGCTTTTTACTATCATATGTGACTATATGTTTTGAGTCTGGATACCAAAGAATTGAATTTTCATGCTCAAGTTTTGAGTCTTTGATTTTGAAGTTTTTATCTTCCTTTTTATCATAGATATATATATTTTCTTTGTTTAAATTCCTTTGTTCTTTAGTTTGATTTGTAGCAATAAGAGGAGGCTTAATACCAAGTGGAAGAACTAGATCTCTTTTAGCAGTATAAAGAAATTTTGTTTCATCAGGAGAAAATGAAATTATTTTAAAAGAATCTGTAGCAACCTTAGTAATATTTTTTGGAAATGTTTCAAGAAGCTTATGTGTATCCATTTCCCTTTCCTTTTCCCATGCTTCAATAAGTGTTTCTTTTGAAGCAGATGTTTCAAGAGGGCTTAAGTTTTCTTCTTCAAGAGAAAGAAGATAAGATACAATTTGGGGATCTTCTTCTAAATATTCTTCTGTGCTTTCCAAATTAAATTCAACTATTGCCTGAGAATAGTCTGGAGATAAGTACACCTTAGAATTTTTAAAATCAATTAGTTCATAGTTTGGGATATTTTTTTTAAAGATAATATTTGTTAAAGGAGGAAGAATAGATAGTGTTTTTTTTCCAGCCTCAAAAAGATAAATACCATCTTTTTCTTCAAGCCCGTTTTCAGAAAAAAGTAGTATTCTTTCTGTTTGATCAAGAGGAACTGCCTTAACTATTCCCAAATTAGTTAAAGGAGAAAGAGAAGGATTTAAGGGAAAAAGAAGAGCATCAGTTGAAAAAACAAGTTCCCCTTTTAATATAACTGTTTTATTCCATGAGGTATATCCTTCTTTTTCAATTTTAATTACGTATTTGCCAGGGGGAAGAGTAATATTTGAATTTGTAACTCCTTTTAACTCATCATTAATATATATTTTAGCAGCTCGAGGAGACGAGCTTATTGCAAGTATTCCAGTTGGCCTTAGAGATTTTTGTTTAAAATCTATTCGATATCCTCTTGCAAAAGCAATAATTCCTACAAGAACAATTAAAAACAAAGCAATAAATCCTAATCTAAATAATAGTTTCATATAGTGTTAATTAAGAATTGATACATTCTTTACTATTTGATTATTATTATGATATATTTTTTTATAAATCAAAAGTAATATTTTGTATCAAATATTATACAATATAATCAAAATAAATGCTTTAAGTTATTTGTTTTAATAATTATGTTTTTCCGCAAAAAAGTAGGGATTGATCTTGGAACAGCTAATACACTTGTATATGTTGTAGGCGAAGGAGTAGTTTTTAATGAGCCAACTGTAGTTGCATATTCACTTGAGGATAAGAAAATACTTGCAGTGGGAGAGGTCGCAAAGGAAATGCTTGGGAGAACTCCAGGTTCAATTGTAGCTTCATGTCCAATGAGAGAAGGTGTTATTGCAGACTATACAACAACTGCCGTAATGATAACGTTTTTTTTAAAAAAAGCATTAAAAGGAAGAGTATTATGGCCTGAAGTAATGATATCAATTCCAGGAGGATCAAGTCAGGTTGAAAAGAGAGCAGTTGTTTCAGCATGTAAACAGGCAGGAGCTTCTGATGTATATTTAATAGAAGAAGCTTTGGCTGCAGCAATTGGAGCAAAAATACCTATTTCAGAGGCATCAGGACATATGATTGTAAATTTAGGTGGCGGAACAGCTGAAATTGCAATAATATCTCTTGGACAGCTTGTGGTTAACAAGACTGTAAAAACAGCTGGAACAAAATTTGATGAAGTAATAATACATTATTTAAGAAAAAAGCATAGCTTAATAGTTGGAGAAAGGACAGCAGAAAATATTAAAGTAAAAATAGGCAATGCTCTAATAGAAGAAAAAGAAGGATATAAAGAGCGGACAATGGAAGTTAAGGGCCGTGATTTTCAAACAGGACTTCCTAAAATTTATGAACTTGGGGAAAAAAGTATAAACGAAGCTATTCAAAAGCCTTTGAAACAGATATTGGAAGGAATAAAAGAGGTTCTTTCACTGGCTCCTCCTGAACTTGCCGCTGATATTGTAGATAAAGGCATTGTTCTTTCAGGAGGGACAGCACTTCTTCATAATATTGACAGATATATTACATATTTTACTGGAGTGCCGTCATTTGTGGTGGATGAGCCATTATTTTGCGTAATAAGGGGAGTTGGTATGGCAATTGAGAATCTTGATGATTTTAAAGATGCAATTAAATAATTTTATAACAATTTTAAGCCTAAATTAGAAATATAGTAGCCTATAGAAATATTTATTAGTAAGTATAAAAATAGACGTGAAAAATGGGAAGCAGAAAGAAAAGTAAAAAAATGAGATATAGTCTTTGTTACGATTGTTATAGGTAAAAATCATAGATTATATATTTGTAATTATTAGAATAATAAAAAACCTGTTCAATAATATTGAACAAAAGAACAAGAAAATAATAATTAAAAATTATTACTTTAGCTTATAGTATAATCAAGTATATGAAATCAAAGACAATGCTTGGGATACATATTGAAAAGCAAACCAAAGATATAGTCCTAGAGAAAATTATTAAATGCATAAAACATAGACATTGTTTCTTGCATGTTATTTCATTGAATCCAGAGAACATAGTAATTGCCCAAAAGGACAAATCCTTTAAAAAGGCTATTAATACAAGCAAACTCTGTATTGCTGATGGCGTTGGTATTGTAATAGCAGGCAAAATACTAGATATTGACGTTGGAGAGAGAATTACAGGCGTTGAGCTCATGCAGATGATGATAATAGAAGCAGATAGACTATGCTTGAGTGTGCTCTTTATTGGAGGCAGACCTAATTTAGCAGAAAGGCTTGCCAAGTGCTATAAAAATAATCAAGCCCATAGCCAATTTTTTGGTCTTGAAGGTATAAAAAATATCAATAACCCTCAAGAAGACGAAGAGGACAAGATCACCTCTATAGTAGCTGAGAGAAAGCCAAATATTGTATTTGTTGCATTTGGCTCGCCCTTTCAGGAATTATGGATAGAGCGTCATAAAAAGGAATTTCAAAATTGCGTATGCATGGGTGTTGGAGGAGCATTTGATTATTTATCAAATGATATTGTACAACCTTCTGCATTTGTTAGAAATCTTGGACTTGAATGGTTTTTTAGACTTTTTAATGAGCCATGGAGATGGAAAAGGCAACTAAGGCTAATTAAGTTCATGTATCTAATTTTAAAGCAAAAGCTTTCATGAAAGAAGAAAATTTGGTAATTGAGATTATAAAAACACTAAAATATTACTCAATTTTTAGGTATCCACCTACACGACATGAAATTTATACCTTCTTAAACAAGAAATACGTTAAATTAGCCTTGAAAAAAAAGCTAGATGAGCTTGTAGAAAATGGTAGGGTTTTGAGAAAGGAATATAAGAATATATATAAGGATAACATTCTTTTAAAACTTAATGCTCAAATTAATATTCAGACTGATTTAACAGCCTGTGATACATATAGATATACTCTAGGGGAGTATAGTATATTTTTAACAAACTATAAAAAAAAAGAGAAAGAATCAGTTAAAAAATTAAAAAAAATAGAATGTTATTTAAAAATCTTATCAAAACTTCCTCAAATCAAGCTTATTGGCCTATCCGGAACAATGGGAATGATGAATGCAAAAGCGCAGGATGATATAGATTTATTTATAATAACGACAAAAAACAGGCTTTGGACAGGAAGATTAATCGCATTGTTTTTGGCACAAGTTTATGGATTAAGAAGAACAAGGAAAATGAAAAAAGCAAAAGATAAGGTTTGCCTTAATCTTTTTTTTGATAAGCAGGATCTTAAGGTGCCTGAGTTCAAAAAAACTGAATATGTAGCACGTGAAATTCTGCAAATGAAGCCTATTTATGTGAAAAATAGTATATATGATGAATTATTAAGAAAAAATAGATGGATTTATAATTTTTTTCCAAATGCAGAAAAAAAGACAAAAAATATTAAAAAAAATATAGAGAAAAATAAAAAACAAGGTAATAATATTTTTGTAGATTTTATTGAAAAAGTAGTAAAAATAATACAGCTAAATATAATCAAAGTACATCAAACTAATGAAATCATTAGTAATACACAACTGTGGTTTTTCCCAAAAGATTTTGAACAAAAGCTCTCCAAAATTAGAAAGAAAGAAATGATATAATATTTAAAGAAAGCTCTATGCCCCGATGCTGGAATTGGTAGACAGGCACGCCTCAGAAGCGTGTGTTCGAGTAAGGACATGGAGGTTCAAGCCCTCCTCGGGGCACATGAATAAAAAGGAGAGGTGGCTGAGCGGTCCATAGCGAAGGTTTGCTAAATCTTTGAGTCGAAAGACTCACGCGGGTTCGAATCCCGCCCTCTCCGCC
>CAZHJA010000048.1:0-5312 GCA_964532865.1 uncultured Gammaproteobacteria bacterium | reverse complement strand
GATATTGTATATGAAATAGGCGCAGGCCAAGGAATAATCACGCAGGAGCTTCTTAAAAAAGCAAAAAAAGTTATTGCATTTGAAATAGACAGAAACCTATTTAATAAGTTAGCACAAAGATTTGAAAATGAAAGATTATTAGAATTAAGACTAGAAAACTTCTTGACACACTCTCTACCAAGTTACAGTTATAAAGTATTTTCAAATATTCCATTTAATATAACCTCAGAAGTAATTAAAAAGTTAACGCAAGCTAGAAATCCGCCTGAAGATACTTACCTTATTGTCCAAAAAGAAGCCGCAAAGAAGTTTGTTGGAAAACCAATTGATATTAAAAATAGTCAAATTTCTATTTTATTAAAGTCATTATTTGAACTAAGCATCTTTTATGAGTTTATGCATTATGACTTTTTCCCAAAACCCAATGTAGATGCGGTTCTTTTAAGAATTAAAAAAAGAAAAAAGCCACTAGTTCAACATAAAAACAAAGAGAGTTATGAAAATTTTATCGTATACGCCTTTAATCAGTTCAAGTCTAATGTTTCCAAAGGGCTTTCAGATATTTATGGAAAAAAAGTGATTCTCAAACTATCTAAGGAATTAGGGTTTTCTCCTACATCAAAACCAAGTGAGTTAGATATCAAGGATTGGATAGGTCTTTTTACTTACTTTCTAAATAAAATAGACAACAAGCATAAATCAGTTGTTAAAGATTCATACAAAAAACAATTAACACAAGAAAAAAAATTAAATAAAATTCACAGAACAAGAATTAATAAAGATTGGAAAAAATATATTAAGCTTTAAAAAACAAATGGATAATTTTAATCCTTGAAAGTTTTTCGAAAATTTTACTCTCCTCAATCTGTATTTATATTAGAAAGCACACCTGTTAGAGCTGACATCACATTACTAGACAAATCATCTAAATCGCCATCATTTATAATCACTCCTCCTCTTTCTTGTGCCAATGCAATCACTGGATCAATCCAATTACTTTCTATTTCATCGTCTTTCATAAACTTAGCCATAGTTAGTGAATCTTCTGCTCCTCTTTTACGTTCCAATTGCCTTTGAAAGCGAATTCCTCTATCTTCTTGCATATTAGGACTTGCAAGAATGGCTACTAAATGTGTATTGGGCTCCTTAAGAAAATATTCAGTTTCTTCTACACTTCTAAACCCATCCGTGACAATTATTTGAGGAACATGAAGGGATTGCGCCATTCTTGCTGCTTGAATTAAAGTCCACTCCACAAAGATTTGGTTGCCAAAAGCAGGTTTGTAAATATCATTGATCGTCCGCAATTGTACTCTTGTATAAGGAGGCCGAAAACCCATCGCTAAAGCAATTCCTCTTAACCTATCAGAAAAAGGAAATGACATGACATCAAAATTTTTACCTAAAATCTCAGCCACAGTGCCTTTGCCAGACGCAATCTTACCGACTACGCCAATGACGGGAATATTACTCAACTTTTCTTCATTACCTGGCTTCAAACTTTCATAGTAAGCTCTTAAGCTTGGCTCAACTATTCGAAAAACATCAGCTCCATTGTCTACCCAACCCAACAAATGCGCTTGTCCCATTACAGAAGACAACCCTTTCCTATCAATGGCAATCATCAGCGCGCGTGACATAACCACATCAAAACCTGCTAAGTCCTCTGATTCATCTCCCCAATAAGATTCAAGCGTTTTTCTTAGTGAAAAAAGAGCACCTAGATAATCATTAAGTGCTTCTGCATCTAGCCCAGCTAAATTTCTGTCTGGAGCATGGATGCTTAATTCTTCAAAAGAAATTCTTCGTTGTTGATTTTCAACTGCTGATAAAACCACAACAAGAGTATAACATATTAGATTGATATATTAGCCTAAATTCTCTATTCTACCCCAAGTAAACGATGTTCAAACCTTTTCTTTGTTATAATTCAATAGAAATGATTAATTTTCGAAAATATATAAATCCAGTTTTGGCAAGAAAAAGACGTTATGAGAAAATTTGCCAACTAGTAGGGCTTAACCCCACAGATAAAATATTAAATGTTGGTTGTGGTGAAGGTCTTTCTTTTGAGGCCTTTAATAAAAAAAATAAGATTATTGGTTTGGATACTTTTGCTAGGAAAAAAATCTTTCAAGGCAATTTTAGTTATCTTCAGGGCGATGCCTCAGATATGAGTGTTTTTAAAGATAGACAATTTGATTTAGTCATTTGTATTGGAGTTTTAGAACACATTTTTCCTTTTAATAAATTAAAAAGAGCAGTTAATGAAATCCAAAGAGTCGGTAAAAGCTATGTTATTATCATTCCCCATTTTTATACTCCTTTAGAACCTCATTACCAGCTGCCTTTTTGGCAACTTTATCCAGAAAGTCTTAAATCATTTTTAATTAAACACTTTTCTATTGGATATATTAAGAAAAATTCTCAGGGTGAGTTTGAAAAACTAAATTATTTTAAGAAAGAAAAGTGGCATAGTCTTTTTCCTGGTTCTTCAATTGTTTCCCATAACCATATTTTGGGAGGAGTTATTAAGAACTATATAATTTACAAAAAAAAATAAAATCAAAAGAGTCAATCAAGATGTGCTTTATTTTACTAACTCACACTGAGTAAACAATGTTCGAGCGTTTTATGTAAATTAAGAATTAAGAAGAATCTCTAATCTGTCAGATAAATAATCTATTCCAGCAAATTCTTTTACTTTAATAAGTTTAATTTTCTTTTTTAACTCTTGTTTTATATTAATATAAGTCATCTCTTGTTTACCACCTATGCTTTCACAATCATCTTCAATTAAGATATCAGGCATTAATCTTTCAGCAACATCTTTATACTCTTCTTTTTTTCTTCGAAAAAGTAAATTATTATTATCTGGAAAGTTGTATCTCTTTAATACGCTTTTAATATAATCTATCTCTTTTTCAGAAGTTGTTGATGTTAAATAATATATTTCTGCTCCCTTATTTTTCCAAGATTTTAGTTTTTTAACTGCGTTACCATTTGGGATTTCGTGTTTAAAATAATCATTAGGAAGTGGTCTTTTTCTTTTTTTAGACTTTTCAACTCTTTGCTTTCTTGTTAAACCTTTAAGCGAAGAATGCATAAGAACCGTACCTTCTGTAAATACAAGAATTATTATTTTTTTCATTTTTTCTTATGAGGCAATTTTTTATGATATATTATCTTACCCAAGCCCATTTTTAGCCCTCTTCCCTTCATTGCTCTATTTATCATCTTTTCTAATCTTTTACGATATTCCAAAGTATCAGCTTTTTCAAATTCAGCAATTAACTCTGGTGCGTTTTTTTCAAGAAAATTATAAAGGCGGGCTTTTATTTTTGGGCTTAAATTAATATGTTCAAACCAAACCTCTGTAACACCTACTTTTTGAAGTTCATCTAGAATCCGCTTGATTCCAGTTTCATTGTTTACAAAGTGTGGCAATATTGGACCAATAAATGCATAGGTAGATATTTTGGCCTTAAAAAGCTTTTTTAGAGCTTTTAACCTTAAACTAACTGGTGGGGCTTTTACTTCAAGAAACTGAGATACCTTATCATTAAGAGTGGTTATTGTAAATCCAATCGTAACATTCCTTAATCTTTTAAGAATATCAATATCTCTTGTAATTAAGGGTGATTTTGTCTGAATACCAACACCACCCTGATAACCAAAATCAGCCAAAATCTCTAAACATTTACGACTAAGTTTATATTTTGCTTCAATTCCAACATATGGGTCAGTTACTGAACTAAAAAAGATAAAGCCAAAGTCTTTTTTGCCAAATTTCTTCTTAAGTTTTGTAAGCTCTTTTTTCAGAAGCTCTGGAGCATTAATTTTAACATCTAGATAGCTTCCCCATTCCTCATTAGGATGTTTCCATCTGGCAATTTGAGCCGCATAACAATACATACAACCAAAGAGACAACCATTGTAAGGGTTAATAACCCAGTCTGAACCAGGAAGACCTGATTTGGTCAGAATTGATTTTGATTTAATCAGCTTGATTTCTGGAATCACTAAAGACAATTATAGTCTAAAAAGCAAAGGAATTACTCTCTTTCTATAATATACATTTGTTGTAAATTATATCAGAAGCTGGTAAGAAATTACTTTATTGGCAAATATAGATACAAGATGTTTTCGCGGTAATAAAACTCAATTGTTGGTCTTGAGGAATCACAAACATACTCTTTTTTCATTTCATCAAAAGTTGGCTTTATTTGATGAAGGTTGTCCAACCAATTCTTAATTTTCCTTCTCGCATATTTACCACCTGGGATAGTCCATATTTCTAGTCCTAGTTGCTTGGGATTATCAGTATCCATTATTTCTGTACATGCTCTAAATATCCCATTTTCAGGACTACCTTCAAGAACTCCATAAAATTTCCTATGTTTCATAGAGGATAATTTTGATTCAAGTTTATCAAACGCTTTCTTTCCACCTTGCGCAGAATTTTTAGCATATACAAACAGTACAGGAATATGGTCTAATTGTGAAATTGTAGACTTTGCTTGCATATATGGGTAATTATATCAAGAAGTTCAAACCATCTAATACTTCGTCAAACTCAGTATAAGTAATGGCTATATAGACTAGATTGTTAGAAAAGGCTAAGATCCCTGTAGTAGACGAAGTTAGAACCTTTCATTATACCGCTTTAGAAGAAGGCTCATTTTTCAATCTCTCAATAAGCCATAGACGAGCTATCGTAGACAAAGAAATATTATTCTTTCGCGCTACTTGATCTAGCCTTTTTTTTAGCTCAGGTTCAACTCTTATTGTCATAGATTCTTCTCTCTTTTGTCTTGGAATAAACTCCACATCAACAAATTTCATCTCATCTATATAATCAGATATATCATGTGTGTCCCAGAACTTTGCCTCTTCTTTATAATTTTTGAACTTTGGTATTTTTTTTGTCATAGGAATTTTCTCCTTTCTTTTTTACTCATATCTCGAGCTGTAACAATATAATATTTACCTGGCTTTTCTCGAGCAAGTATAACTGTTAATGCGCGACCACTTTTAATTCTTCCAAGTATCAAATATCTTTTCCCATATGTTAATTGTCTTTTGTGCTTTCCATTACATAACTCTTCAATTTCATCCTTCGTAACGTTATGTTTTGTAATATGATTAATATTCCACTTATCCCAAATAAGCTTACGAACTTTAATCATAACTAAATTGTAAGATAATGTAAGACATTTGTCAAGTAGTAATTAATCATCCGTTTCAGCTCCACTCCCTGAACGAAATCCGAACTTTTTTCAAAGAGAATCCAGAATAAATCGGTGCGTTTC
>CAZHJA010000047.1:0-5587 GCA_964532865.1 uncultured Gammaproteobacteria bacterium | reverse complement strand
GTGTCCACATGGCAATTGTACATTTTGTTCAAGATGTATAAGAGGTGGGAAAGACTATCGAGTTGTTCCAGAAGAAATAGTTGTCCAACAACTTCAAGAACTTCTTGATGAATTTAGTATTAGTGGGTTTGAAACATCTGACGAAGAATCTTGTGGTAATTTAGAGAAGACCGCTAGACTTATCTCATCTATAAAATCTGCCGAGCTTCCAAGAGTTCCTTTTGCTGGATCTTTTCGCCCAGATATTTTGATTGAATTAGAAAATAATAATCTATTAAACCAACTTATTGATATAGGTCTTCAAAAAGTATTTATTGGTGCAGAAGGAGGTTCAGATGCTTATCTTAGACAATTAAATAAAAATCAGTCTGTACAACAAATAGAACAGGCTATTGAGATTGTAAAACAAAAATCTCTAGATTTTGAATTAGGTTTTATTACTTTCTCCTGGAGAATGACTTTTAACATGCTAAGAGAAAATGTTGAATTTTTATCTAGAGAAGACTATGCACAACATGTATCTTTATTATTTAATGAAATTGTAATAAGAGCAGGAAATTTAGAAGAAAGAATCTTGAAAAATCACGCAGCAAGAGGAGAAATAGGAGATTACAACCCAGCAGATTATTTTAGCATAAATTACTCTAAATATACAGATGTACCATTTTTAGACCCAAAAGTAAAAGACGCATTAACTATTGTAAAAGATTATGCAAATGAAAGTAAAGAAGTATACTATGCTTTAAAAAGTTTAGTCAGATCAGGATCAATACCTGAACTTTATAAAAAACAATTAGAACAATATTATAATGCCTTGAAATTAATAGGTTTAAAATTATTAAGACAAGTTGTAGAAATTGATGCAAAAACAGATCTCAAAGATGAAAGGGATGAAATAATAGCAAAAATTAACAATCTTATTGGCTCTAAATCAACAGGAGATGTATTAGATTTCTTAAGAAGGGAGATAAAAATTTTCTTAGTTGATCAAGATGAAAGGAAAAAAACAACTAGTGAGCAAGTAGGTTCTCTTATTGTTCTAACAGATTCCGAAAAAGGAGTTTTTTTAGTAAGATCTCGTGGAGATGAACAATGGTCCTTCCCAGGAGGAAATATAAGAGCAGGTAAGGATATAGTAGAGGAAGGTTTAAGAGAAACTTTAGAAGAATTAGGTAATAATGATATAACTATTAAAAAAGCTCTCCGAACAACTATCAAAAAAGGTCATATTGACGCTACTACTGGTTATAAAAAAAGACTCACTCTTTATCATCATTTAGCACATTTTAATATTGGTGTAGTGCCAGAAATTACTGAAGCCGATCACGAAATTGTTGATTTTATCTGGCTTTCACCTGAAGAAATTATCAATGGAAAAGTAAATGTAAGAGAAAATGTATTGGATATTGTAAAAGATATGCTTTAATCTTTTATTATAAATTGTTAAAATAAAAATATGAATTATAAACGAATATTACTTAAACTTTCCGGAGAAGTTTTTGGAAGTCAAAATAAAGGACTTGATTTTACATCTATTGAAACCGTAGGACAAGATATTCAAAAGGTAAGAAAAAATACAGATATCCAAATGGTAATTGTTGTTGGGTCAGGTAATCTTTTTAGGGGTCGCAATGTACAAGAGACTGCGATTGATCGTATAGTAGCTGATCATATTGGTATGTTAGGAACCCTTATGAATGCTCTTGCTCTTCAAGAAGCCATGGAACGGATGGGTAATCAAACCAGGGTAATGTCTTCTATTCCTACAAATGCATTTTGCGAACCATATATTAGACGAAGGGCTATAAGACATATGGAAAAAGGAAGAATTGTAATAATAGGAGGAGGAACAGGAAACCCGCTATGTACAACAGATTTTGCCGCTGCTCAAAAAGCAATTGAACTTAAATGTAATATTATCTTAAAAGCATCAAATGTTGATGGAATTTATAATAAAGATCCTAAAAAATATCCAGATGCTTATAAACTTAAAAAGGTTTCTTATCAATATGCACTTGAAAACGGCTTAAAAGCTATGGATCCTACTGCTTTTGCACTTTGTCAGGAACATAATGTACCAATTGTTGTTTTTAACTGTAAAAATTTAAATAATATTAAAAATATTATTAAAGGAAGAAAAATAGGTACCTTTATAACAAAATCTGGTAAATAGATTCATTTCATTAATTTACCTTACTGTGCCGCTAGGGGGATTCGAACCCCCAATCTTTGCCTTGAGAAGGCAACATCCTAAACCATTAGACGATAGCGGCGATATTGACTTTTTGTGATTATTTTAGTAATATTGTAACAATCATCCCCTTTAAACACAATGTATATTTGGGGATTATTTTTTTATGAATACAATTCAGCTTACTAAAAATGGCTTTGAAAAATTAAAAAAAGAACTTAAAGCCTTAAGCCAAGAAAAAAGACCTATTGCTGTAAAAAAACTAGCTGATGCAAGAGCTATGGGTGATTTATCTGAAAATAGTGCATATAGCACTGCAAAACAAGAACTACGCTTTATTGATAAGAAAAAAGGAGAAATAGAAAGAATTATTAGATCTGCAGAGGTTGTTGAAAATAATAATTCACAAGAAATAGTATCTTTTGGATCTTGTGTATCTGTAATGGCAAATGGAGAAAAATATGAATTTGAAATAGTTGGAGAGTATGAGGCAGATTTGGCAGATAACAAACTATCAAGTACTTCTCCTATAGGAAAAGCTCTTATGGGAAAAAGCCTTAATGATGAAGTTGAAATTACTGTACCCGCAGGTACGATTGTGTATAAAATTGTAAGAATTTCATAAAAATCCTTTTGTTTTGCTTCAATATGGCTTAGGTTTCTGATATACTACTTATATATTTCTATGTTCTGGGTTAATCAAATTGCAAATAAAATCATAAAATCAAGAAAACACAAGCCTTATTGGCTTGATGACATGAAAACTCCTTCTGGAAGAATTCATGTTGGTTCTTTAAGAGGCGTGCTTATTCATGATTTTGTTTATAAAGCACTGTTAAAAAAAGGCAAAAAGGCAAAATATACTTATATATATAATGATACGGACCCAATGGATGGTCTTCCTACATATTTGGACAAAAAAACATACCTTCCTCATATGGGCAGGCCTTTGTATAAAATACCTGTTCCAAATAGCAAGAAAAGCTTTGCCCAAGTATATGCTGATGAATTTACAAAAGCTATGCAAATTATTGGGGCAAAACCTGAAATTATTTGGTCAAGTAAGCTATATAAATCTGGAAAAATGGACAAAGTTATTAAGATTTCTCTTGATAATGCAGACAAAATACAAAGGATTTATCATAAAACAGCAGGATATAAAAAAAAGGCGAATTGGTTTCCCTTTCAGGTAAATTGTGAAAAATGCGGTAAGGTTAGTACAACTACTGTATATAAGTGGGATGGAAAATATGTTTACTATAAATGTGAAAAAAATAAAGTAAAATGGGCTAAAGGATGTGGATTTAAAAATAAAATCTCTCCATATGGAGGAACGGGAAAGCTTCTTTGGAAAGTAGACTGGCCCGCACATTGGAAAGCATTAGGAATTACTATTGAAGGAGCGGGAAAAGACCATTCATCATCAGGAGGTTCAAGAGATATTGCAGCAAAAATTCTAAAAAAAATATTTAATTATCCTAATCCTTTTGATATTCCTTATGAATGGATTTTGGTAAAAGGAGCCAAGATGTCTTCATCAAAAGGAATAGGAACTTCAGCTTATGACTTTGTTAAAGAGCTTCCTCCAAATTTGTGTAGATTTCTATTTGCTAGAACTCATTATAATAAAGTAATTAATTTTGATCCTGTGGGAAATACTATTTCTGATCTATTTGACGAATATGACAGATGTGCCGAGCATTACTTTAAAGGAAAGAATGATGATTTTGCAAAAATGTTTGAAATATCCCAATTAAACAAAATTCCAGAAAAAGAATCATATACTCCTAGATTTAGAGATGTTGCAGGCTATATTCAAATGCCTCATATTAATATTAAAAAACACTTTGAATCTAAGAAAAAGAGCAAATTGACTTCTTTTGAAGAAAAAACTCTTAATGAAAGAATTTATTATGCAAAAATCTGGCTTAATAAATATGCGCCCCAAGAAAAAGTATTTAATATTACAAAAACTTTACCAAAAAGTATTGAGAGCTTATCTGAAAAGCAAATTATATATTTACGAAAAGTTATAGAACTTTTAAAATTAAGCTGGAAAAAGCCAGAAGACTTACAACAAGAGTTATACGAAGAATCAAAAAAACTAAATATTAAAACAAATAAAGCTTTTAAAGCTATTTATATTTCACTTCTTGATAAATCTTATGGACCTAAAGCTGCATGGTTATTGTTAAGTAATAAAGATGAAGTTATGAAAAGGCTTGAAGAGATTTTAGGAACAGATATAAAAGGAGAACAAGAAAAATATATTTATCCTATCTTGAGTAATCATAAATTACTTTCTATTGATAATAAAGTCTTAAAAAAATATCCTTCAGTTATATTAGGCTTTGCTGTTATTAAAGGCGTAAAGATAAAGAAAAAAGATGCAAGAATGGAAAAAGAAAAGAAAATAGCATTAGATAAATATGTAGATATTGATCTTAATAATTCTCCAGAAGTTTTAAGTTATAGGAAGATGTATAAAGATATGGGTATTGATTGGCATTCAAGACGCCCAAGCCCTGAAGCTTTAATGCGAAGGATTATTAAAGGAAAAGGACTATATAGAATAAATACTGCAGTTGATGCTTGTAATTTAATTGTTATGAAGCATTTAGTAAGCCATGGAGTATTTGATTATAATAAAGTAAAGTTCCCTACTGCTTTAAAAACTGCTGAAGGTGGAGAAAAGATACTGCTTCTTGGAGATAAAAAAGAAACAATATTAACAAAAGGAGAAGTGTGCTATTTTGATAGAGAAAGCCCGTATAATTTGGATTTTAACTACAGAGATATTCAAAGAACATGTGTAACTGAAAAAACAACAAATATCCTTATTAACACGGATGGAGTTTATAATATTGGAAGAAAAAAATTAGAAACCGCATTAAGAGATTGTGTTAAAGAGGTTATAAAATATTGTGGAGGAAGTGTTGAAATAATTGGAATAGTTAAAGCCTGATAAAAAAACTCTCATCATTAATTAAATATATATCAAATCTGACATAATAATATTCTGCTTTATAATATTTAAAACAATATTTGAAAGTTTTTCTTCACACGGCTTACCATCAATCATGGTAAATCTATGATCTGCGCCTTTAATTAATATCATTTGCTTATATCTAGCCTTTTTTACATGTGAGAAAATAATATTTGAATATTTTGGATTAATAGATTTATCTTCAATTCCATGAATAATCGTCAATAATCCATTAAAATTTTCATAGTTAGATAGTGTCTTACTTTTATCTGGCATTGAAGATAAAATTGGTCTATTAAGATAATTTGTTCTTGACCCGCTTCCAAGTAATATTACTGATCGTAAATACTTCTTATATTTTGAAATCAATAAGCTTTGTAATATTCCTCCTAAAGAAATACCGACAAAAT
>CAZHJA010000046.1:0-6443 GCA_964532865.1 uncultured Gammaproteobacteria bacterium | reverse complement strand
TTTATCTGAGAATTTTCAATTTTTAAATAATTCTCTTTTTTCTCCAATAGGATCTCCTTTAAATCTAATGATATTTATTGGTTTTTTTGTTTTTTATTCATTTTTGTTTCTTTTTCATAAAAAAGATAAAAAAAGCTTAATGGCAAATATTCCATTGCTTTTAATTAATTTACTAGCTTTATCTCTTATTGTTTTTACCATGATAAGAGATAAATCAGGAGTAATATTGCCTCCTTTGACTCTTTCTTGGTACGGGGCAGTTGAAGTATTGAAAAACCCAATTACAGCATTTTTTGGAGTAGGGTTAGATAACTATGCCTCTATGTTTACAAAAGTTAAGGATTTTGCATATAATCAGTCAGATCTTTGGCAAATATCTGCTTTTAATACATCTTCCTCAACTATTCTTCATATTCTTACTGAAGCTGGGTTATTTGGACTTGTTGCTTTTATTCTTCTTCTTGCAACAATGCTTAAAAAAACCATAAAGAAAAACTATGTTTATCTTTTAACAGGAATTTACCTTATTTTAGTTTTCATTCTTCTTCCTCCATCTCTTATTTCCTTTTTTCTTCTTTTTGTTTTTCTTTCTCAAATATCTGTTAATAAAACACAAGAGGGGACAGAAGATGTACAGTCTTTTAATTTATCCAAGTTTTTGCCTTTGTATATAGGTATAATTGTTGTTTCATTTGCTTTTATTGGAGCAAGTACATTTTTTCTAGGACGCTTTTATGCTGCATCTTTTTACTTTAAATCATCATTAAGTGCTTTTGTTGCAAATAACTTAAATGATACATATACACATTTGAGACAATCTATTGTAATTAATCCATTTGATGAACAAGCAAGGATTAATTTTTCACACACAAATATATTAATTGCAAATAATATAGCTGAGAATGTACAAAAAAGAGAAGAAAAAAAGGAAAAAGAACCACCCAAAGAGGGAGAGCAGCAAGAAAGTCCATATACCGAAGAAGAAACGCAGATAGTAAATCAAAGCATTCAAGCAGCAATTTCAGAAGCAAAAGCAGCTGTATCATTAAATCCCCAAAAAGCATCAAATTGGAAGAATTTAGCTGAAATATATCGTAATGTAATTTCAGCTGCAGAAGGAGCAGACACATGGACAGTTTCATCATATCAAAGAGCCATAATGGCAGATCCACAAAATCCTCAATATAGGCTTGATTTTGGAGGGCTTTATTATACTTATGGTAATTATGATAATGCAATGAGGATTTTTGAACAGGCCATAACAATAAAGCCTAATTGGGACAATGCACATTATAATTTAGCATGGGCCGCATATCAAAAGGAAGATTATCAAACAGCAGCCTTAGAAATGAAAAATACACTTGATCTTATTAATCCAAAAGAATCTAGTAAAGATTATGAAAAAGTAAAAAAAGAGCTTGAGGAATTTAAAGCAAAGCTTCCGAAAGAAGAAAATCAAGCAACAGAAGAAGCGGAAACAAAAGGTGAAGAAAAGCTTAATTTGCCTGAAGCTCCTAAGACAGAATTAAGTCCTAAGATTGAACTTCCAAAAGAAGCAGAACCTCCTCCACCCCCTCCTTCTTCACCTACTGATTAATAAGGAGAATATCTAGAAAAGAATTGTAATAGATAAGATAGTAAAGTTTGATTAGTTTTTTTTAGTGCCTTTTATTTTCTCTGAAACAATATTATTGTTTGATATTTATAATTAATCTTCTAGCTATATATAAGTACATGAATTCTTAAAATAACTATTTTTTTAAATTATCTATGAGAAGAGAGAGTTGTAAATATCTTGTGAAATTCTATACGAGTTATGTTGGCTTTGTGAATTATATTTTCTTTCTATTAATGGTCAGATCTCCTCTGAAATCTACGCTTAATATAAACAAACGCCAAGTAAGCAATTCATACTTAAATTTTCTACTACACATTGTCTTTTTAAATCTTACTGCTATTTTAGATAAAAAGTACAGTCTATACTTATAGAAGATGTTTTGCCAGCAACGTATTTAATCTTATGACGGAGTTAGGAATAATTGGTTATATATGTATTAATCTATTAAATTGAATACAACTATTTAGGGAGAGATTCTTCTTCCAAGATTTCGAAGCTTTATAAATTACATTCGGCAGCAATATATGTAACCGCCATTAGTTCGGATTCCTATTCCTGCCACAACCATATCACCAGCGCAATAGTTATTTGCATTAACAGCACACCATACCCACACGCACGTGCCATAATTCCCCCAATTAAAACTCCCAGCTAAGTTAATAGTATATTGATATGATGTACTATCTGGATTGACATAATAGCCAGTATTATTTTGGTCATACATTATTGGAGCATAAAGACGATTATTTAAATATACGTATTTACTACCATAATTACGAATATATGTACTATCTGGCATATACCAGCCGCCTCCACGGTCTTGAAAATAAAAACCAGTTGATCCTTTGGCACGGAACCAACTATCTGCATATACCGAATTAGCCTGTATATCTCTTCCGTAATTGTTCCAATTATAACCACCCATGGTATTCGAATTGCCTGCGGAATTTGCATAAGCTACCTGTACCCCAGCATGATAAGTATCACCACTAAAACCCCGTAAATACCAATAACTACCCGTCCAATAATGCTGAATACTATAGTTAGAGTTACTATCATATCGATATAATCTAGTGGGCCCATATGAGTTTCGGCTATCAGAGTTAAGACTTGAGTTGTAAGTAGTACGGACAAAGCCTGAAGAATCAATACCATCTAAAGTATCAGCACTACCTACAAATTTACCATTGTTATCAATATAAGATTTATCCGAACCATCTCTTCTAAATTGAACAATTCTGTTAGAGGCTGAGTCGCCAACTATATACCATCTGTTTGAGTGGTATTGTATTTTTCCATAACCAGACCCTGGATTTCCTGTCCAAGCATTGTTATAAGGAGAATATATTGCACCAGTGATTTCGGCGTTACCTACAATGTCTAATTTTTGACTAGGACCCACCGTTCCAATGCCGACGTTGCCACTTACTATCCTCATTGCTTCAATATTGCTGGGGTTGCCAGTAGTAAATGCCATACTGGTATGCGCAGAGTAAAGGCCTAACCCAACACCGCTAATTCCATATATCCCGTATCCTAGACCATCGGGTGGTTCGTCTGCTCCTCCGCCGTCAAGCGAGATAAATGGATGAACACCAGAAAGTTTAACATTTCCAACTATATCTAGCTTCTGAGCAGGCGCCGTCGTCCCAATCCCCACATTCCCTCCAGTTACAAATACACCATCTTGAAAGTAAGGAGTGCCTACAAATGTTTGAGTACTTTGACTTGATGACCCTATTTGAAGTTCATTTATATCTGCCCCTACTTTTTTTACAAATTCTGAAATTTGAATAACAAGAAACAAAAGAATAATAATAGAAAATAGAATAATTATGGATGAAGTACCTTTTTTTCTCATGTCTAATTTCATAGTAAACACTAATAAACATTTTGTCAAGCAGAAAGATACCTCAATTAATTATTAGCCAGTTGAATTTTATTTGTTCATGATCACTATTTCCTGTTGAGACCTTAAAATATGGTTTTTCATTACTAATTTTGTCAATAACAGTAAGTTGTGCATTAGGAATCTGTTCAATAGGAGTAAGGTATATAAGAGAATCTTGCTTTATATTTTCATTATAAATTACAATTTCATTTTCATTTTGAGGTATTATTCCTATTCCTGCACTTTCTTTTTTTGTTTCTATAGCTGATGCAAAAATACCATTTTTTTCAAAATTATCAGAAGAGGAAATAATAGCTGAAGAAGAATCTGCGCTTAAATCTTTTTCAAGAGAAAGTCCATTTTTAAAATATGCAGACCCTTGTTCATTAATAGAGGCAACTTCATCTCCTGCATTATTTTTTACTTTTAATTTTGAAGAGTTAAGTAGTATATTAATATCTTCTCCATTATTTACTGCTTCAATTTTATTTGTTTTTATACCACCTTCTGCAATAAGAGTGCCTTTTGTAGTTATTGTTCCGTCTTTTGCAATAATAACTGCGCCATCAAATAGATTTATGTTATTTAGAGCTGAAAGCTTAAGCTCTGAAGCAAGAGCAAGTATTTCATTGTCTTCAATAAGAATATTTCCAGCAATAAAAGAATTTGAAACACTTGCATTATAGAGATTTGAGTTTCCAGTAACAGTAAGACCTGATAATGTAATATTTTCTGAATTATTGGAAGACCCAATATCAATATTATCATTTAAGTTTTGATAATATTCAGGGTCAGGGAGAGGTTGATCTTTAATATCAGCCAACAATTTCTGAATATCATTTACATCAGTATTTAACTCATTGTATTTACCACTAAGTAAAGATGAACTGTTTGTGACACTTCCAACCTGTTCTTCTAAACTTGATATATTTTCAGATTCTATAACTTTCGCAATTAATTTACCAGAAAGAGTAGCTTCACTTCCTTGTAGATTTTGTGCAATAAGCGTATCTGCTGTTAATTCTCCTGAAATTGTAGCATCTTTAGCTGTTAAATCATCTGTAATTAAAGATTTTGAAGCAAGTGTACCGCTAAAGCTGGCGTTTCCTTTATTATCTATAGTTGCAACTGTTTTTCCTTCAAGACCCTTTATAACAAGAGCTGCTAATTTACCCCCTTCTTCATTATTGTTCAAATCTATTTCAATATTTTCATCCTTAGGTTTGATAGTGTTTGTACTTATTTCTGATATGTCTGCATTATTTGCAACTTTAATATTTTCTGTTTCAATAACAGGTGATATTATTTTTTCTTCGACCGTAATATACCTAGATGTAAGATTAGTAATGTTGGATGACATGGCATTAATTTGCTCTACAGCAATATTTTTAGCAATTAGGGCTTTATTTACAACTAAATCCTCTGTTTCAATAAGTCCTGCTTTTATTTTTGAGGCTATAATATTTGTATACATTCCAATTTCTTCGATAATATCTCCGTTTGTAAATGTAGTAATATAGTTTTGACTTAATATTTCAGATTTGTACTCATCTAAATTTCCATTATATATATATTCTTCGTCTTCCTCTTTTGCTATTTCAGGTATTTCTACTTCATAATATCCTTCATCATTAATTTCTGCATTAATATCAGGATCATTTAATATATATCCACTATGAAGACTTGTTCTTGCATTTGTCCATATTTCTGCGTCAAATCTTGGAGCTGTTAATCTATATGAAATCTGAGTTGGACGTGAACTAAATATTGTAAGAGTATAATTTTCTGTATCTGCATAATACCACGTTTTAGTATTTTGAGATGGTGTTAAAAGAACAACCATTTCATCTATATTTTCACGCAAGTGTGTTGTTTTTGAAAAAAGCCATAAATCTGACCCTTCAGATTGATTATTAAAGTTAATAGTATGCTTATATCCAACTCCATTAACTTTTTCGTTCGTTGAAATACTACCTGTTGTTTCTTCTTTCATACCTATCATAGAAGACATAAATGTAGCATATCTTTTTCCATTTATTGTATATGGAGGGTCAATGGCTCCAGCATCTAATTTACTTGAACACGAGAGACCTATACAGACAGATGTATCTGGACCTGTATTGAGTCCTGTGAGTACTAATGTTCCACTGTCTAAAAGTATTTGTCCCCCTTGACTTGGACCTGTTGCTCCTATAACTATGCTGTCCATTGTGCTTTGTCCATCTGGATTAATAATCCAACCTGCATTACTATCATGAAAGTCCTTCGCCCTTATTGTTCCATCAACATCAAGCTTCTTTGCTGGATTTGTTGTTCCAATACCCACATAACCTTCAACTAACAAACCATTGGCTGGGGCAACAATAGTTCCTGAATATGCTGTTCCAATAACTGCCGCCCCTTCTACATCAAGCTTGTTTTGAGGATTAGTAGTTCCAATACCAACATTTGTTCCATCATCGTAAAGAAGCGAGTTCCCAAGAGTATCTAAGCCTAACCATTTGGGTATATAGTTAGATATTCCAGTTCCAGCAGTAAGTAAGCCTCCCCAAACCTTAGAATTTATCTCATCTGTTGTTACACTATTTGCACCATCTAGAATAAGTACTGTATTATCAGTTCCAGTTCCAATGTTAGAAAATACTACAGTAGTTCCTACTCTTAAACTACCATTAACATCAAGCTTATATGTAGGGTTTGTAGTTCCTATACCTACATTTCCTCCCATAAATAATGCTGCAGTACCACTAGTAACTACATGAAGTTGAGCTAATGGAGAAGTAGTCCCAATCCCAACACTCCCTCCCATAAAAGTAGCAGCATATGTACCTGCACCCAAAACATGTAGTCTTGAGAGTGGAGAAGTAGTCCCTATCCCCACATTCCCATTTAAAGCTTGAACATAAAGATGTGGATTAGTATTTACTGCTGTTC
>CAZHJA010000045.1:5027-7141 GCA_964532865.1 uncultured Gammaproteobacteria bacterium | reverse complement strand
AAATATATGAAACTATTCTCAGGAACTTCAAACTTGCCTCTTTCAAAAGAAGTATCAAAGTTATTAAAAACTCCCCTATCAAAATGTGAGATTATAAGATTTGGGAATTCAGAAGTAAGAGTAAGAATTGAAGAAAATGTAAAAGATCAAACATGTGTTATTCTTCAATCAACTTCAAATCCAACTGATACTAATTTAATGGAACTTTTTTTCTTTTGTGATGCGTTAAAAAGAAGCGAGGCAAAAAAAGTAATTGGCTTTATTCCATATTTTGGCTACGCTAGACAAAATATTCAACATAGAAAAGGAGAATGTGTTTCAACAAATGTTGTAATAAGATTTCTTGAAAATATTGGGTTTGATGAAATTTATACTTTTGACCTTCATGATGAAGCAACTGAAGGAATATTTACAATTCCTTTTACAAATCTTACAGCACTTAAAATACTTTCTGAAAAAATTAAAAAATATTTAAAAGAAAATAATATTAGTTTATCTTCTGTGGCAGTTGTGTCTCCTGATCAAGGAGGAGTAGAAAGAACAAGAAAATTTGCAAATTATTTTTATAATAATCAAAAATTCTCAATAGGTATTATAGAAAAAAAGAGAGACCAAGATATTATTCATAAAGTAAAATCTTTAGATTTATATGGAAATGTAAAAGGAAAAACAGTAATTATGCCAGATGACGTTACTACTTCAGGAGAAACATTAATTAATGCAGCAGGCCTTATTCTAAAAAAACAAGCAAAACAAGTATTTGCGGCAATTACTCACCATGATTTTACTAAGGATGCGCCTTCCAAAATTCAAAACTCTAATATTCAAAAATTCTTTACAACAAATACAATTGAATTAAAAGAAAAAGAAAAATTCCCTAAACTTAAAGAATATTCTATAGCTTCTAATATTGCTGAAAAACTAAAAAGTCTAAAATAAAATAATTCTAAAGGTATATAATCTACTTTATGAAACAATTATTACTTGCTACAACTAACCAAGCAAAGCTTAAAGAATTAAAAAGCGGATGTAAAAAACTTGAAAAACATGGAGTTAAAATACTAACTCTTTCTGATTTATCAATTACAAAAGACGTCGAAGAAACTGGAAAGACTTTTAAAGAAAATGCAAAAATAAAAGCATGCTTTTTTGGAAAATTAACAAACATTCCAACAATAGCAGATGACGGAGGACTTCTTATTAATGTTTTAAATGGAAAGCCAGGAGTAAAATCTAAAAGATGGCTTGGGAGAGATTCAAGTGATAATGAACTTATAAAATATACATTAAAAAGATTAAAGGGCTTGGAAAACAAAAAAAGAACAGCATATTTACAAACTTGTATTTGTTTTTTTAATCCAGCAAATAAAAAAACAGTATATGAAGAAGAAAATATTAAAGGATATATGGCTGAAAAACCAACTAAAAATTTTATTAAAGGATTTCCATACAGGGCTCTTTTTATTGTTAATAAGTTTAATAAATACTATGATGAGCTGACAAGTAAGGAAAATACTCAAATTAACCATAGATTAATAGCCTTAAAAAAACTCATATTAAAAATCAAGCCTTATCTGTTAAAATAAATAGTAAATATGTTAAGTATAGATTTTATTCGGGAAAATAAGCAGAAAGTAATTGATGCAGCTAAAAATAAAGAAAGAGAGGTTGATATTGATAAAATACTTACTTTTGATAGTAAAAGACTTGAATTAATCAGAAAAATTCAGCTTATAAGAGAGGAAAGAAATACAATTTCTAAAAAAGACATTACTGATGAAATAAAAAAGCGCGGAAAAGAAATAAAGGAAGAGCTAAAAAGACAAGAGTCTGAGCTTAAAAATATTGAAAAAGAATTAAATAATCTTATCTCTCATGTTCCAAATATTCCATTAAGTGAGGTTCCATTAGGAAAAGAAAATAAAGAGATAAAAAAGTGGGGGGACATTCCACAATTTGACTTTAAACCCAAATCTCATATAGAGCTTGGGAAAATGCTTGATATTATAGATCTTAAAAGAGGTTCTAAAGTTTCTGGATTTAGAGGATATTTTTTGAAAAATGAAGCTGCAAGTCTTCATATCGCCCTATTATTTTATGCCTTTCAAAAATTA
>CAZHJA010000045.1:0-4927 GCA_964532865.1 uncultured Gammaproteobacteria bacterium | reverse complement strand
AATAACTGCGAAGAAATATTGCAAGAACTTGAACTTCCATACAAAGTAATGCTTATGTCTATGCAGGATATGGGAGAACCTCAAATTATTAAATATGATACTGAAACATGGATGCCTTCAAGAAATGAATTTGGAGAAACAACATCAAACTCCATAATGGGCGACTTTCAAACAAGAAGATTAAAAATAAAATATAGAGCAAAAGATAAAAGCACTAAGTATTGTTTTTCATTAAATAATACTGCAATTGCTTCACCTCGAATTCTAATTCCGCTTCTTGAAAATAATCAGCAAAAAGATGGAAGCATAAATGTGCCTAAAGTCCTGCAAAATCTTGTAGGATTCAATAAAATTCTACCTAAATAATAATCAATCTTGCTTTTCATCTGGTTTTGTAGGAGATACTTTTGGTTTTTGATTCATAATATACCCCTTACATGTATCTTTATTTTCAGTGCCTTGTAAAAATAATTCCTGTTTTCCAAAATAGCATTTTTTTTCCACAATTCCATTAGGCTTTGGAAACCAAGTATTACTTGTACTATATTCTGTTAATAAATATTCCATTACTCTATGCCATATTGGAGATGCTCCTGTAAGACCAGATGCAATATGTTGATTCATAGAAGCATTGTTATTGTTCCCAACCCAAACTACAACTAAATATTCAGGGGTATACCCTATTGTCCAGTTGTCTCTTTTATTATCTGTGGTTCCAGTTTTAACTGCTGTTTTATACCCTTCAATTACCAAGTCCGATTTTGATCCAAATGCAAATTTACGCGCAAAATTATCAGATAATATGTCTGACATAATGTATGCGACTCTTTCATCCAATACTTTTACTCTACGAGATGAAATTTCCATAAGGCTTTTATTTGCAATACTTTGAACTTTCAAAATACTTTTAATGTCTTGCCTGTATCCTAAATTTGCAAACACTCCAAAGGCTTGAGCCATATCAATCATTTTTACTTCTCCTCCTCCTAAAGTAAGTGATAAACCAAATCTTGAAGAATTATTCCATGTTGTAATTCCCATATTTTTAGCATGATCAACAAAATTCTGAACACCAATATTATTTAATACTCGAACAGCAGGAATATTATATGAATTTGCAAGCGCATATCTTAATGGAACAAGACCATGATAACTACTATCATAATTTACAGGCCTATATGAAGATCCTGGAAGATTAAATGAAATTGGAGTATCACTAATAATTGTGGCTGGAGTATATTCATTAAGCAAGGCCAAAGAATACATTATTGGCTTAATTGAACTTCCAGGCTGTCTTAAAGCAGTAGTAACATTATAGGCGCCATTAGGCTCCTCATAATAATCAACCGATCCTGCCATTGCAAGTATTTCTCCTGTATCTGGTTTTGTAACAAGAACAGCTCCATTTGAAACATTAAGATTACGTATCTTATCAATTTCTTCATTTAATATTTCTTCAACTTTTTTTTGAGCTTTTAAATCTAAAGTCGTTGTTACATTAAGGCCTCCTTCTTCAACCTGTTTTATTCCATAGACATCAATAAGTAATGACTTAACATAAAAAACAAAATGTGGAGCTTTTATTGATATCTTAGGCGGTATAACCTTAATTAAAGCTTTCAGTTCTTTTTCTAAAGTTTTTTCATCAATATACTTCTGCTCATACATATTTTTTAATACATCATTTCTTCTTTTTACTGCAGCCTTAGGATTAATAAATGGAGAGTATGAAGAAGGAGCTTGAGGAAGACCTGCAAGAAGAGCAGATTCCGATAATGTCAAATCTTTTGCATTTTTTCCAAAATATATCTTTGAAGCTTCTTCAATTCCATATGCAGAACCTCCATAAGGAACTTGATTTAAATACATCTCCAATATTTCATGCTTTGAATATATTCTCTCTGCCCATATAGCAAGAATAATTTCTTTTACTTTTCGTTCTATTGTTCGCTCTGGCGTAAGAAGTGAACTTTTTACTAACTGCTGAGTAATTGTTGACCCTCCTTGTAAATCCTTTTTTTCAATAAGCATTTCTTTTGCCGCCCTTAACATTCCTGAAAATACAGATATTCCCTTATGCGAATAAAAAGCTTTATCTTCTATAGCAATAGTTGCATCTAATGCATAATCAGGAAGATCCTCAAGTAATATTGGAGTTCTGTTTTGCTCTCTATAAACTTCATATAACAACTTATTATTTCTAGAATAAATATGTGTTGAAAGAGCATAATTTACTTTTCCAATATTCTCAGGAGATGGTAAGTTCATTACAAAATTATAGGACTGAATTATAAAGAAAATAGTTAGAGTAAGAATTGATCCAATAAAGAAAAATCTAAGCTTTATTACAAAAAAAACAAGAGGCGGTATTCTTTTTTTGTAATCGGGTTTTGGACCACGTTTTTTTTTAATAAAATGCAGCTTAAATCTAAATGATTTTGATACCTTATTTATTACTTTTACAATATACTTAAAAAAAGGTTTAGGATTAATAAATTGTAATATATTGGTTGCTGCTGCAATTAATTTTTTAAATATAAAGATAATTATTGAAAAAATATATTTTAGTAAATGAATAAAAAAGAATAGTGCTTTTTTTGTAAATTCTCCAATAAAAATAAAAAAAATAATTATTAAATAAATAATTTTAAAAAAATTATTATATAAAAGTTTTGATAGCAGTAGCTTATTGGCACTTTTGCCTTTTTTCATTCCTAAATTTTAACAGATATTATAGGTTTATTCAATCACATTTTGAGGCAGTTGAGATAATTTTGCGCGTACTACAAGCCTTCTCAAATATGTGCCTGGAGGAACACATGTAATAAGCGTAACATATGGAGCATCATTTTTAGGCTCAAGCACTGAAATCTGATCAGGATTTACAACAACTAAATCATATACTTCATATTCATATTCTAAATCATTCATTGTTAAAATAATTTTATCTCCTTTTTTAAGAGAAGGAAGATTAGTAAAAATTGTTTTGTAATCTTTAACATTATACATTTGAGGTAGCGTTGAGTGACCAAAAATTACAATATGCCCATACTCACCCGGCAGAGATTGTGGAAGATAATGAACTAAATATTTAGACAAATCTTCACCTCCCACGTTAACAATAGCATTACTAATATTTAGCTTTGGAATTGATAATGTATATTCTTTTATATCAATTGCTTTAACAATATTAACCTCTTTTTGAGAAGGGAACCATAAACTAGCCTCAGTAAAATCACGCAGATTACTAGAAAATACATTATAACTCCCCAAAACAGAGTTTGCCTGTTCAAGTGAAGAAACAGTATTAGAAGTGGGAATTGGAGTAAAAAGGTTTCTTTGAATAAATAATTTTGAATATATTTCAAATGACAATATTGGATAAAATGACCAAAATAAAAGCAATGCACCAATAGTTAAAGATATATATGAAAAATATGTAATAATTTTACGTTTTGACGAATTTTTTTCCTTTACATATAGATAAAGAGCCATACTATTTTACTGATATGTTTAATTGAATATTTTGTGCAAAAAAAGGCATAAACTTTTTAAAAAGAAAGAGATATTCCCTATCATGCAACTCGTAATCTTCTGCTTTAAAGTCTTGTTTAAGTATGTTTTTTACTACATTAGTTTTTTTCCCAGTAATTTTATTTACAATATCCTCTTCTTTTACATCTTTTATTGATTTTGCTTTTACAGATATTTCAAGATCTATTTTATCATTATTATTGTTTTTATCCGCATCATCTATTTTATAAGCTATCTCTTCTTTCTTTAGTTTATAACCACTTTTTATCTCATCTTTTAATTCATCAAACAAGTGGTCTAAAAGCTTATTATTGTCATAATAATAAACAATAGATTGCATTTCTCCACTTATACTAACTTTTTCGGCTTCTTCTCCAATTTCTTTTGAATATTTTATTTTTATTAATTCGTTTTCGGTAAGATCATCAATAAACCTGTCATCTTTGTCAAAGTCTTTTGGCTTTGCACTAACTTTGTCATCATTTTTTGATTGGTTTAAAATTGTTTTTTTTAAATCATCAATGTCTTTTTTTGATACTGTATTTATTTCTTTTTTTGAGCCTCCTGTAAATGCTTTATCGTTTTTAGCAAAAAAAACATCTTTTGAATTATTCTCTATTGTAAATATACTTTCTTGTCCAATATTACCTTCCTCTCCAATAGCTAAAGCTACAAGATTTGCTTTTTTAGTTCCAGGAAGTTTTGCAGAAAGATCAGCCTTTAATGAAGCTGACGCAACTTTAATTTCTTCATCAAGCTGAAATTTCAATCCTCCTATTTCAAATACAGTATCTTTTATTGCAGTTTTTTCTTGATTATCAAAATTGTATACTGTTACTTCTCCATGAGCTTTATCTCCAATTTCTTTTTTTCCAGTAGTTAATTTTGAGTCTGAAAATTTCGCTGAAAATGTATTAGTCTTTATCTCAAAATCATTAATAGTTACTGATTTTTCAATCTCTTCTACATGAAAATATACTGTTACATCTGCCTTATGTAAAAAAAACTCATTTGCAAAAATAGCCACTCCAATTAAAATTACTATTATAATTGATCCAATTAGAATTTTTATATTTCTTTTTGGGAACTTAATATTATTTATTTTTATAGCTGAAAAAAATGACTTTAAATTATTGCTTAAAATGGCGAAAAAAGATTTTTTATCAGTAAAAGAGACGGCTAAAGCTTTAGGCTATTTCCCACCTTATGTAAACAAACTCATAAGAGAAGGAAAACTGAAAGCTGTCAAAAGAGGGAGATGCTATTTCGTTTCCCCGGAAGAGATCAATAACTTCGTGGGTTTACCTGAACCTAAAGAAGTGGATCAGTTGCTGTGATATTTAGACAGATCCTGAATTTAGGCTCTCGCAAGAGATGGAAGCGTACCAAGCTC
>CAZHJA010000044.1:0-7305 GCA_964532865.1 uncultured Gammaproteobacteria bacterium | reverse complement strand
ACATAAGAAGTAGGCCCTATTAATATATTCACTGGGAATTATTATTAAGAGTTATTGTTTTTAAAAAGATAGAGAATAATATAAAACTAAAATTAAGTCTGGTTGTTCTAAGACATCTGTTTAGCTACAATTATACAACTTAGAACTCTAGTTAATGAAAAAATCTTTTTTATTTGATCAGGCGTCATGTCAACCATGTTTTCAGCTTGTCTTTCTATTTCTTGTATGGAATCGATTTGACCTTCTTCACGAAGTTCATTAACTCTACGAGCTAAAGCACCTTCCATTATATCCTTAGTTGGATCACCTGGATAATCAGGAAAAGATTGTAATCTAATATAACGAGAATAAAAATCAGGGTCTATGCGCATAAGCTGTGTTAAAGTTAATTCTCTTTTAATTGGGTTTATTCTTGTTTCTTCAGGTAGTTCTTCCCCGTTTCTTTTTGCTTCAGTCATTTATTCTCACCTCCATTAATAAAATAATGTTTAATTAATTTAATCATTTTAATAACATTAATCATTGTAAAAGGCTAATTATATAATCTAAAGACGAATTATATCATAAAGCTTTAAAAAAAAGTAGGTTAGGTCGCTCTTTTTAATTAAGTTTGAATTTGTCATATTATAAAGAATAAGTACTATTAATAATTACGAAACATAGTATATAATAAGCATCATTCAAAAGCGGCAGAGCTTATGTACAATGTAATATCATGTATGCTTTAAGAAAACAAAGTGATAAGCTTGAAATTCCTATAAAAGATTTGCTAAATAAAATCAATTGTGAAGTTAAAAGAGTTGTCTTTTTTATCACAAAAACTTCTTAAGTTTAGTATAAATTTTTTCTATTTCCTTTTTAACAGGCAAATTGGTCTTAATAATTGGCTTTAATTTAGCAATTGCCTGAAAAATTCTCTTATCATAGGAAATTTTTCCTAAGAATTTATCATTGGCCCATTTTTCAATTATTCTGCTTTTAGAAATATTAATATCCCATTTATTTATCACCACGCCATATGGAATTTTAAAATGGTTAACAACTGTTAAAGCCCGCTTCATATCAGAAAACCCTGAAGGAGTTGGTTCTGTTATCAAAATAGCAAAATCTGTTCCATTTAAAGCGGCAATAACAGGACAACCTGTCCCGCCTGGAGAATCTAAAATCATAACTTGACATTTAAAACCTTGTGCTTTTTCTCTAATTTTGTCGACAATTTTCCCTGAACCTGTTTTACCAGGATAAAGCTGAGCAGAAATCAAAGGAAACCCACAAACATCTTTTTTAATTTTTATCTCAGCGCTATCAATAGGTCTCATCTTAATTGCTCCAACAGGACAAACAGCTTCACAAGCCCCACATCCTTCGCAAAAAAATTGATTTAAAACAGGCTTTCCTTTGTTTATTTCAAGAGCATTAAAAGCACAGATTTTAGCACATTTACCACAACCTATACATTTTTTAAAATCAATTATTGGTTCTTCAAGAACAGAAATCTTTTCAATCTTATCCCATTTTTCATCTTCGCCAAGCCATAAGTGCAAATTTGGAGCATCAACATCACAATCAACAGCAACAATCTTTTGCTTTTGAGCTAAAAGAGTTGCTAAAGTTGAGGCAAGCATTGATTTCCCTACCCCGCCTTTTCCTGAAGCAATAACTATTTTTTTCATAAAATATTAATTTCTCCTAATTTACCATTTGAATATGCTTTAACTATTTTATATGAATAGGGGACTTTGTAAATTATGTTTGTTTTTGTTTTTTTTGCAATTTTATTAATTAACCCTATATCTCCTAAATCTGTTTGATTAATAACAATTTTGCTTTGAACTTTTAAAATTGCCAGAAGTTTTAAAATTAATCTTAAATCATGAGCTCCTAATGGAGTTGGTTCAGTAACAACATGTGCTAAATCAACATTAAGCAAAGCCCTAATAACTCCACAATGCAAGCCTACTGAAGTATCAAACAGGCAATAATCTGCTTTTACTTTTTTAACAAGTTTTAAAGCATGGTTTTTTGTTTTAGTAACAATCGGTCCAGTCTCATCAACTACTCCTATTGAACGACCCGTTACCAAATAAAAGTTTTCATTAACCTTATTTTCAATAATCTCACCAATTACCTTTTTCTCAATACTTATTGCCTTATGAGGACAAATGTGCCAACATAATCCACAACCTGAGCAAAGCTCATGAAGAAAAATAGGAAATTTGCCTGGAGCTTGAAAAATAGCATTTGAACGGCAATTTTTTACACATAAACCACATTTTTGACATTTTTCTTTATCAAGTTTTGGAAACTGGGCATAAACTTTTTCTTTTGGTTTTTTTAGTTTCTGTTTAAGCAGTAAATAATCATTTGGGCATTCAACATCACAATCACAAAGAATAACCTTTTTGCCTTCTTTTCTTAATTTGTTGGCTAAAAGAACGGAAATTGTTGACTTTCCAGTTCCCCCTTTTCCACCAGTAATTGCAATTTTAATCATATTTTAATTAATCTTTTTTCCTAGTAGCTTTCTTAAGCTTAATTAATTTACCTTTAATAAATTGGTTAACTATGTTTTTAACTGTCCCACCACTAGATTGATAAACATCAATCAAATTATCTCTTAATGTATAAAAAGAAATTTCACCAATTTGATTAGTAATTAAAATCTCACTTTTTTGTTTAGTAATTAATTTTGAAGCAGCAAATCCTGCTCTAATAGATTTGTCTTTATAAGGGTTTTGTAGAATATAAAAGCCTTTAATTTCATTACCTTTAAGATTTATAAATAAAAAATAGGGGGCTCGACCAAAGGAATTTGTTACTTTAGAATCCAAACCTTTTTTTTCAGAAATAGGAATAACTAGATGCTGAAAATCACTTTTAAATGGCTCAATATGTATAGTAAAAGAATCTACTTGAGGTACTTTTTTCTTAATTTTCTCTTCAATACTATCTGCAATTTCATGAGCACGCATAACGTCAACAAATTTTCTAATCCCTATTTTTGTTTCGCCAAAAATAAATGGCCCTGATTTTCTTAAACGAAGATCAAAAAACTCCTCAACTCCAGGAACTGATTCTATCTCATCAACTATTCTCTGTTCAATCTCTTTACTTGGACTAACGTCCATTAAAGCTAAAACAGAATCTTTTGCAACTGATAAGCCAATTTTTAAAATCAAAAGGGAAATTGCAATGGTAATTCCTCCTTCAATATATGGAATCTTAAAATAAGCAGATAAAGTTCCAATAAAAACAGCTAATGAAGAAAAAATATGAGTTTTATTTTCCTTGCCCAAAGCAACTAAACTCTGAGCATTAACTTGTTTTCCTATCTTAATTTCATACTTTCCAAAAAAAAACATAACTAAAGCATCAAATAATGAAATCCCAAGAGCAAGTAGTGGAATTTTAATTTGAGAAAAAGAAAATAACCTTGTACAGCCTTGGGTAAACATAACATAGAAAGCGTAGATAATTAAGAAAGAAATAATTAATGTCCCTATATTTTCTGCTTTGTAATAACCATAAGGAAAACGTTGATCAGCTTTTCTTTGAGCTATTTTCAAGCCAAACCAAGAAGCTATAATTGATAAAATATCAGAACCGCTATGAATTGCGTCAGTAATAAGAACTAAGCTTCCTGATAACAAACCAATAATTGTTTTAGCTATAACTAAAGCTCCCTCTAGCCAAATAGCTGTTCCTGCTACTTTTTGCCCTTTTTTAAGTTTCTCTTTTTTATCTATCATTTTCTTCCTTCCCCTTTTTTTGGTCTTTTAAAATCTTTATTAGAAGTTGTAATTGTCTCCTTTAGTTTCCCTTCTTCATATTCTCTCAAGGCTTTTTTTGCCATTATTCCAGAAATTCCTTTAAAAATCTTAATATTGCTATTTTTTAAAACATGAACTGCATTAGGACCAAAATTACCTGCAATTACTGCTTTAACACCTTTATTAACAATCATTTGAGCAGCAGAAACACCTGCACCTTGGAAGGATTGTCCTGCTGTATTTTCAATTGCCTTAAACTCTTTACTATTACTATCAATAATTAAAAAATAAGGACAACGACCAAAACGAGCATCAACTAAACTATCTAAAGTTTTACCTGCTGTTGCAATTGCAATTTTCATTTTTTTCACCTCCTATTCTTTCCTAATCATCGGTGACCCGCATTTAGGACATTTTATCTGATAACAAGGAACACCAGCTTGATGAGAAGCTGTGTTCTTACACTCTGGGTTGGTACAAATACAAATTCCGCCTGGTCCAGAGGCAAATGGCCCACTCATCCTTCCTCGCCCTTTCCCTTGACCAAAACCTCTTCTAAATCTTAGCATAATTACCTCACCTCCTTTTTGTAATAAAATTATTATATCAAAGCTGTTTTAATATTGACCATTATATTTATCTTTTCTCTTCTGATAAAAAGAGTTAATGAAAATAATTAAAACAGATACTATTATTGCTAAAAACAAAAGTCCAAAAGCAATTTCTACTCTTTCTAGTAATTTAGGGTTAAAAATTAACACTCCTCCTAAACCAAGAATCATCAAACCAGAAATTAGCTTTAGTCTTTTAATCCAAAGCTCGTTAAACTTGCTTTTCCCTAAAGTAAGTCCGAAAATTAAAATTATTACGACTAGTGGAATTATATAAACTAAACTGTAAAGCATTAAATAACCATAATACTGCAGATTAGAAAGATTCCTAGAAGTTAAAATGTTGGTATATACTATTGGAAAACCAAAAGTGCAAAGAAGTTCATAGAAATTTACAGTTCCTGCAATTACAATACTACTTATTATTAAGCTCCATAATGATTTAGCCTTGCTTAATGCTTCTACTCTCTGTATAAACTTCTGTTTTTGATCTTTAGGAAGAGTTAAAGAAACTCCTTTTTGAAAGAAAAAATAATCTTTCACATTGAGTAATCCTGCAAATATTGCAATAGCCCCAGCAATTGCAGTTAAGATATTAATCTCTTTGCCCAATAAGAAAACATTAAGCCATGCTCCCATAAATAAGAAATAAAATAATGCGGAAAAGAAGACAAAAATTCCGCCTACAATAAAAATCTTTTTTCTTGAACCAGCTAATCCCAGTAAAGCAGAAAGAAGAAAAGTTAATACAAAAAAAGCACAAGGATTAAATCCATCAGCTAAACCAATTAAAAAAGCAAGAACTGGAAGAGAAAAATTCTCACTTTTAATTTTCCCAATAAGAGGCAGCGCAACTTCTTTTGATGATTTCTGATCGCTATTATTATTTTCTTGATGAGAAGATAGAGACTGTTGCGAAGAAGTTTTAGAAAGCTCAAGTTTTACTGCATTATCAAACTCTACATAAGGAACAAGGCTTCCTGGAGAAAAGGCCGATCCTGAAAATTTAGCTTTCTGAGGTTCTACAACTTCAAAATCTATATTATTAAGTTTTTTATTTATTTCATCTGTAAATAGCAGTTCTTTTAGTAATTTACTACTGGCTTTTTCTTTTCCTGCTGCTTGTGAAGATATTTCTTTTCCATTCCATTGAAAAATCCAACTATTATCTTCTTTATTTTTAATTAAAATCCTTTGATTGGTCCAAACCTTTGGATAAGCCTTTAAATATCCCAAATCCAAATTTTCAAAAGAAGTGCTTCCTTCTAATAAAACACATGGATTTGATTTCATACTTTTAATATCTTCTTCTGCCTTAGGTATTGATAATCCTCCTAACTTAATATTATTTTGATTAATAAAAAGTTGAGGAACTGCAGCTTGAGATTGATATTTACTTACATATTCTCCCAATAAATTAGCATTTGGATTTGCCCAGTTTCCTCCCTCCCACATATATTCAATAACTACTAAATTAGGATATTTTTTAGTCCAATCCATCAAAATCATAGAATCAGTTTGCGCACAATTAGGACAACCTACATAAGTAAAATAAACAGTACAAACTTGTTTGTTTGAAGATTCAGCTGAGGCCTGCTGAACAAGAAAAGAAAAGATAATTAGAAATAAACTTAGAAATAAAATTTTATTAAATTTCTTTTTTAATATCATTTTTAAAGTATAGTATTACTTATAAACTCATGCAAGCCTATTCTACAATTAATTGATTTATATTTTTAAATCTTGGGAGTATTTTGTACTTTAATAAATGCAACAAATTCACTAATCAGATTGAAGATCTATTAATCCACCTTATTAAAATAATTTAAAAATACAAAATGGCTTATTTTAATAGTTTTCGCACTTGACTTGATAAAAGCTTTTTGGATGATCGCAGGATGGGCATTTTGTTGGTGGTTGTTTACCAAAATGAACATATCCACATTCCATACAAACCCACCAAATTTTCTTTTTTTTCTTAAAAATTGAGCCTTCCTTTACTTCTTTTAGTAATTTTTTGTACCGCTCTTCATGATGTTTTTCTGACACAGCGATTGCACTAAATCTTTTAGCGATTTTAATAAGCCCCTCTTTTTCTGCAACTTTAGCAAATTCAGGATACATACTTGTATATTCATAGTTTTCACCAGCAATAGCTGCCTTTAAGTTTTCTATTGTATTGCCATAAGTCGTTGGAGCAGAAAATTCAACTTTAATTTCATTTAGCTTTTCTTTTGTTTTCTTTTTTAATTCCTGTATATGCTCAAATAGTCTTTTAGCGTGTTCTTTTTCTTGCTCGGCAGTTTGAAGAAAGATTTCGGCAATTTGTTCAAAGCCTTCTTTTCTTGCAACCTTGGCATAAAAAGAATAACGATTTCTTGCTTGTGATTCACCAATAAAAGCTTTAGTTAAATTTTGAATTGTTTTTTGCATTTTTTATTACACCTCCTTTTTATTAATAAATCTTTTAACATTATTTTATCAAATAAGCATAGTTATATATGTCTATTTTTTACCATTTGGGGGAAAATTTCTATGGCGTGTTCCGGATATTACTTCATAAACCGTTTCCGTTGGCCAGTCGTCTCCAAGAGCGTTACTTAATCGTTCTGCTCCAAATCGTATCAATCCAATAACTCCTCCTCCACCAAGTACTTCTAACAAATCTGATACTTCTTCCGGACTAAGCTTTGCATTTTCTGCTACTTGCTCAATGGTCTCTACTGTTGAATCTATAGGAACTGTATTTGATCTATTCTCTATGCCTTTAGTCATAATAGAATATTTATAAATTCTATCAATAAAAACAGTTAAGAATAAAACAATATATTAAATATATTTTAAAAACAAGTTATAGTCTTACCTAAACGAAAATGATAGTGAAAAAGGGTTTTACCTAATCCAAAAAAGATAGTAAAAAAAAC
>CAZHJA010000043.1:0-7893 GCA_964532865.1 uncultured Gammaproteobacteria bacterium | reverse complement strand
AAAATAAAAATAAAGGGGATAATTAATTTTTTCATATGTAGTATAAATATTAATTTAAGTAATTATAACTTATAGTATTTATTTTTAAAATATGCACGAGTTCAATAATTAAGTGCAACGGTTTTAGTAAAATACCGTTATATGGAAAAGAAAGGATATAAGCAGCTAAATGAGTATGATCGGGCTCGTATAGAAACATTGCTTAACCAAGGATACACTCAGTATAAAATTGCACAATACTTAGTTGTTCATCGATCAACAATATCAAGAGAAGTTAAAAACAGAGGAAAAATATTATCTAGATACAAAGCAGAACAAGCACAAAGAAACTATGAGAATAATAAAAAGAATTGTGGAGCACTATCAAAGATTGAAAAAAACAAAGAGCTTTTCTCTTATGTTGTTGAAAAAATAAAGGTAGGTTGGAGTCCTGAAGTAATAGCTGGAAGATTAAAGAAAAAAATACAAAAAAAGATAAAAGACAAAGACATGTATATTAACCATGAATCAATCTATCAATTTATCTTTGACTCAGATTATGGAGGACGAGAGAATCTGAAACAATATTTAAGAAGAGGAAAGAAGAGAAGAACAAAGAAAGGGAAAAGGAAATCTAAGCGTGAAATCATACCTAACAGGGTTAGTATTGAAAAAAGACCAATATATATTGAGAAGAGAAAAAGTATTGGTAATTGGGAAGGAGACACAATTATGTATGGTAAACAAAAAGGACTAAATAGTTTGGTTGAAAGAAAAAGCAGATATTTAATATTAACAAAGATTAAAGATAAAACACCAAAAGAAACAGAAATAGTTATTATTCAAAGACTATTACCGCATTTGTCTAAAACAATAACGCTTGATAATGGGATTGAAAACAGAAACCATGAAACTATTGCATATATATTAAATGCAAAAATATATTTCTGTCATACATATGCATCATGGGAGAAAGGAACAAATGAGCAAACCAATGGGATTATTAGAAGATATCTCCCCAAGAAAATGAATATTAACGCTGTTACTCAAGAAGAGGTTAATAATATTGCATGGGAAATAAACAACAGACCAAGAAAAGTGCTACAATATGCAACACCACAAGAAGTCTTAGAAAAAGATTATTTAAAATTATCAGTTGTTGCGCTTAATTCTTGAATGTGCGATGCAAGATAATTATATAGTTGATAGTTTAATGTTAATTATCAACTATTAGATGATATAAAAATATCTGTCTTGGAAATTAATAGAAATCGTTCCTTATTATTAGGTATAATATTTTAGAAAATAAAATAAATGTATCTAAGATTCGTATATAATCTATACTTATAGGAAACTAATTATTCTAGACTTTTCTAACAGTGTACTTGTCCATTTAATACATTCTTGCTATAATTATTACATATGAAAAAGTCTAATGTTCAATTTTCTGTTCCAGTTTCAATTTTAAAAGAGGGTAATAATTTTATCGCTTATAGTCCTGTATTGGATTTATCAACTGTGGGCAAAACCTTTGCAGAGGCGAAAATGATGTTTGAAGAAGCTGTTCAGATTTTTTTTGAAGAAATTATAGCAAAAGGAACAATTAATGAAGCATTATCTGAGCTTGGCTGGCAAAAGAAAAAAAAGACATTTATCCCACCTACTGTCATCTCTCATATAACAGAGAACTTTTCTATACCAATTACTAATTAATTTATGCCTAGATTAACTCCGATTCATTGGAAAAAGTTTGAAAAGTTCCTCTTATACGTTGGCTGTACATTTGAAAGACAAAAAGGTGATCATAGAGTATATTGGAGAGATGGATTAAAAAGACCAGTTATTCTTCCAACCCGTAGCAACCTTCCTGTTTTTATTATCCGCAATAACTTAAGAACATTAAATATATCTACACAAGATTACTTACAGATTCTCAAAAAGATTTAATGCCTATTCTTAAAATAATCACTACATAGTTGATAGTTTAGTATCAATTATCAACCATATATGGCTATATATGATATAATATACTTATTATGAAAACAGATACATCCAAAAGAATTGTTGAGTATATAAAAGTAAATAGGCAAGTTACTGCTAAAGAACTTGTTGAATATCTTTCTATTTCTCCTCAGGCTGTTTTTAAGCAGCTTAATAAGCTTGTTGGGGGAAATATAATTGATAAGATAGGAAAACCTCCTACAGTTATATATTTTCTTAAAAAAGAAAAAAAAGAAGAAGAAGAAATAGAAATACCATCAGACATCCTAAAAATAATTAATAATAATTATTTGATTATTACCCCAACTGGAGAAAAGAAAGAGGGGATAGAGGGATTTTCATATTGGTGTAGAAAAAATAATCTTCCTATTGAAAAAACAGCAAAAGAATATGAAAAGACATTTAGAAAATATGCAAAATATAAAAAAGCAGGATTTATTGATGGAAGTTATAAGATAAAAAATACATTTGATAAGACATATATAGATAAATTGTTTTATATTGATTTTTACAGTATTGAAAGATTTGGAAAAACAAAGCTTGGATGGCTTCTTCTTTATGCAAAACAAAGCCAGGACAAGCAGCTTATAAAAGAAGTATCAAATATTTTAAAAGAAAAAATTATTAAATTTATTAATAAACATTCAATAAAGGCAGTTGGATTTATCCCTCCTACAGTAAAAAGAGAAACTCAGATAATGAATGAGCTTGAGAAAAATCTAAATATTAATCTGCCAATTATTAATATTCAAAAAATAAAAACACCAGTAATTATTCCTCAAAAAACTCTAAATAAATTAAAAGATAGAGTGGAGAATGCTGGGAAAACCTTTTTTGTTGAAAATAAGGAAACAAATTATAATATATTGCTTATTGATGATGCTGTTGGCTCAGGAGCAACAATAAATGAAACTGCAAAGAAAATAAGGCAGGGCAATATATTTAAAGGGAAAATATATGGGCTTGCAATCACAGGAAGCTTTAAAGGATTTGATGTTATCAGTGAGGTTTAATAACTGCCAGCGATTCATTAAATAAAACTTGTATATGGAAAAAACAAAAGGATTTGGTTATCCTGAGTGTAAAGAATGTACTTTGACGCAAGTAGAAGCCATATTTAATAATTGTACTCTTATGGTTATTCTCTATAGAAAGGCCATACTAAAACGTATGCTTGGAGAGCCTGATTTAGCAAAACAATTACTAAACCATGCTAAAGCTATTGCTGAAGGGCTTAACTGCCTTCCTGCCAGAGACAAATTTAAACTCTAATATTCATTAGAAACTTATATCATTTGCTAAAAGTCCTAATTATATTTGTTCTTTTTTAATCTTTTCTTCTATTTCGCGTCGAAGTGCTGCCGTAAGAGGTTTGCCTCCAAAATGAAAGCCTCGAGGATCTGGCGAATTTAAAAAATCACGAGAACCTTGATCAAGATCTTTAAAAAATTGAGTTGCTTTACTCAGCCCTATTACTCCTCGTGCTAATTCAGTAAGTACTCTTTCAGTTTCCAGTAGAAGTTGATATTCATCCTCTTGTCCTTGAAAGACTGATTTTATGCCTTCGGGAGTTGATACCATAGTATATATTATATCCAATTCTCAAACTTAAATCAAAAAATACAGTAAAATATCATATGTCTAAAAAATTTGTCTATAAAAAAAGATTTAATATATACGATCCTAATAAGGATAAACCTTTTAAATTAAGCAGAACTAAAATAGAGCTATATATCAAATGTCCTAGATGTTTTTATTATGACAGGCGTCTTGGAATTTCAAGACCTTCTATGCCTGGATTTGCATTAAATTCTGCTGTTGATGAATTATTTAAAAATGAATTTGATATTTTAAGAAGAGAAAAAAAGCCCCATGAGTTAATGAAAAAATATGGCATTGATGCTATTCCTTATTCTCATCCTGATCTTGAAACTTGGAGATATGTTTTTAAAGGGAAACAATACCATCATAAGAGTACCAACTTTATTGTTTTTGGAGGAGTGGATGATATATGGATAAATAAAAATAAAGAGCTTATTATTGTTGATTATAAATCAACATCCACCCAAAAAGAAATTTCACTTGATGATAAATGGAAAGATGCATATAAAAGGCAAATGGATGTATATCAATGGTTGTTTAAGGAAGATGGATACAAGGTTGCAAAAACAGGATATTTTGTATATGCAAATGGAATAAAAACAAATCCTAAGTTTGATGCCAAGCTTGAGTTTACTCTTCAGATTATTCCATATAATCCAAATACATTATGGGTTGAAAAAGCTTTATTTGATATTAAAAAATGCTTGGATTCAAATATTATTCCAAAAAAAGGAAAAGACTGCGAACACTGCAATTATATTGAAAAAAGAAATAATTTCTCTTAACAACCTAAAGTAATCAGTTCAAGAAGACAGAGGATGTTAGGATTTTTTATAACTTCAATGTAAAAGTTGATTTATCAAGCGATAAATATCCTTACGATGACCTATTAAGATAATATAAATTTCTTTAGCTGCTTTTTTAAATACGATTCTATAATAACCAACCCTGATTCTGAAAATATTTTTATAACCAGTAAGTTTTTCTTTTTTAATGGTAATAGATGAATCTTTTATTGACCTAATTTTTTTCGCTATTGCTATTTGGTCAATCTTGGGTATTTTTTTTAACTCTTTTTCAGCTCTTGGAGAAATTATGAGCTTCATATATTAAGCCTTTTAGAAACAGTTTCAAAGTCTTTACCTTTTTTAAAATCGGTTTCTTTAACTACTTTTCTATCAATATAGTCTTCAATATATGAAACAATCTTTTCATAAAGATCCTTACCAATAAGATAGGCCTTGACTTTATTTCTATTTTCAACTGCTACAGGAAAATCCAGTGCTTTGCTAATGGCCTTTGAAGGATTGATCTTTAATTGAGTAACTGATATTGAGTTCATACAATTTAATATTATAAAACTAATGGTCTTTTGTCAAGACCTATTAGTTGGTCTTGTAATTATATTTCACTAAAAATATAGATCCTCTAAATCTTTAACTCCTCCAAAAGCAATTCTATCTAAAACTACATCTTTCATTCCCATCATAAGTGCTGGAGTTATTACAAATTCTCCATATTTGTCATTAATATTATCCATTGTACGGCATACCTTTTTTTGTTTTTCTTGCTGGATGTCAAATAAGCTCATTTGAGAGTTTTTGCTTGATAATAAACCATAACAACTTACTGAAATCTTTGAAATTACTTTTATCTCTGGCTGTTTATTAAATACCCACTGGGCTTTTAAGTATAAATCTTGAGTAGTAAAAAGGCTTTTATTAAATTTCTTTGCTTTATGCCAATATGTATAATCATCATATATGCATGCTATATGAATTCCTTTTGCACAGTATCCTGCTTTTCTTAATCTTCTTCCCATTTTTTCACATAATTTCATAAGTATTTTTGAAAGCTTTTGTTTGTCTTTTGTTTTATTTCCCAAAGAATAATTTTGTCCAAAGCTTTTGCGCTTAAATTCAACATCATCAATTTCCCATCCTCTAAGTCTTAAATACCAATAATGTCCTACAATACTTTTAAAAACAGATGTTCGAAGAAAGTGCTCAGGAGCATTTAAAAAATCCAAGGGAGTAAAAATTCCATTTGCATTTAATCTTGCTTCATATCTTGTATTTATGCCATTTAAATCAACAAGGTTTATTTTTCTGTATACGTCTTTAATATTTTTGTAATTTATTACATCAAGACCATCAGGTTTATGAAGAGAACATGCAAGTTTTGCTAAAAATCTATTTGTTCCTATCCCTATATTACATGAAATCCATTCTCCAATTTCGTCTCTTAATCTTTGCTTTATTTCCTTTCCAATTTGAATTAAACCTCTTTTTAAAGCAGGAGTTTTTGAAAAATCAATTATTGCCTCATCTATTGATTTGGGAATAACAATGGGGGAGTAGCTTTTAAAAATATTTCTGAATTTAATATGTACATCTCTTACTAGTAATGGATCAGGATCACGAACTATAACGTCTTTGCATAATAATTTTGCATCTCTTACTGTCATTCCTACTTTAATACCTATCTTTTTTGCTTCAATAGAAGGGGAGACAATACAACCACTGGGATTAGTATATGCCGCAATAACCAAAGGCTTTCCTCTAAGATGCATATTGGCTTGCTGTTCTACAGTTGCAAAGCATGAATTTAAATCAATATGCATTATTTCTGGATTATTATGATTAAGAGGAAATTCCATCACATACCTCCTCTAAAGTCCAATGAAGATTATTTGTATTAAAGCATAATCTAAAATCAATATTTCCATCTGTTACATGAAAAATATGAAGCATTGTTCTTCCTTGTCTTATTTTATGATGATAATTAAGCCTGTTTATTATATATATTCTCCCTTGCCATTTTATTTTCCTGGGCATTACAACTCCATTACTTTGATTATATGAACTAACTGTACTTACTTTTTCATTTATAATTTCATTCACTTTATTATTTTAGTGAACGATTGTTTACTTTGTCAAGAGGAAAATGTAATGTGTACACACATATGGCGGTTTCCAGTATTATCTGGAGATGGCAATACATATGGCAGAAACAATCAAAGAGGAAAGGATGCGATGGGTACTTCCCATTACTAACAGAGAAATTAGACTCGTGGATGCAGCAAAAGTATGCCCATACAGTAAGCGAACATTAGAACGTTGGGTTGCCAACTACAAGAAAAGTGGAAAAAAGGCTCTTGAACCACGCTCAACAGAGCCAAAACAATATAATAAAGAAACATCTATTTGGCTGAAGGAGCATATCATAAGGATACGGAAAGAAACAGGAAAGTGTGCAATAAAGATTCACTGGCAACTACAAAAAGAAAATATTCATATTCATGAGCGAACTATTGGTAAAATACTTAAAAAGGAGGGAATAGTACGTAAGTACCACAGAAAGAAGGTTAAATATAAGTATATTAAAGCAATAAGACAACCAGGAGAGCTGGTAGAAATTGATGTTAAATATGTCCCAGGTAAGATCGCAAACAGGAAGTATTATCAATATACAGCAATTGATTCAGCATCCAGATGGAGATATCTACAAATCTATGAGGAAGAAGCAACTTATAATTCAATTAGATTTCTTAAAAAAGTTATCAATCTATTCCCATATTCTATTACTGCAATTAAAACAGATAACCATTCTACATTTACAAACTACTACACTGGGACAAACAAACGTAGTGACAATACAGTAAAACGCCTGCATCCATTAGATTTGTTTTGTGCAGAGCTTAATATTGTTCACTATCTTATCGATCCTGGGAAACCAACACAAAATGGGACAGTAGAGAGATCTCATAGAGAAGATAAAGAGAAGTTTTACCAACAGAATTCTTTTCATTCATTTCATGACTTGAGCAATAAGCTTAAAAAGTGGAATATATACTATAATAACTTAGAGCATTGCGGGTTGAGTGGAAAGACACCCTTAGAAGCACTTGAAGATTATCAATTAACAAACCCGCCAAATGTGTATACCTAAAACAGAATGATTGTATGTTTGATAGAAAAAATAAACATAGGAGTGGTTTAGTTAGTGTACAAATTATCTCCAAAAGGACAGGTTAGTATAAAATAATAAAAACTCTAGGAATATTTAAAGACCCTCAAGAAATTAAAAGGCTGTATTTAAAAGCTCTAAAAATGGATAATGAGCAGAAACTACTGCATAAAATTATCAAAAAGAGATTTGTTGCTAGGGTGCTGTATTGCATAAAACAGGAAGACACTAATAAAATACTCCAAACCCTATCGTTATCAACGTAGTTTTCACACAATATCTACATGGTTTTTTCTGTTTTTAGAGCGACTTGAAAATCTTAATTTTTTTTTATACACTTAT
>CAZHJA010000042.1:0-7955 GCA_964532865.1 uncultured Gammaproteobacteria bacterium | reverse complement strand
AATGGTCAATTTGGAGCGGAATGAAACAGCGTTGCTTTAATAAAAAGTATAAGAAGTTTAAAGATTATGGAGGAAGAGGTATAACGGTGTGTGATGAATGGAAAAAAGATTTTATGGCTTTTTATAATGATATGGGGGAAATACCAAAAGGAAGAAGTATTGATAGAATTGATAATGATGGAAATTATTGTAAAGAAAATTGCCATTGGGCTACAAGGATACAACAGAGTGAAAATAGAAGAAGTAGCAGAAAGATAAATGGTATTTGCATAAGCTATATTAGTAAAAAATTAGGTGGTGCAGGTTCTCTTGTTGGTAAGAGATTAAAAAGAGGATGGTCAATACAAGATGCTATAACAATAAAATCAAATGCTTTATTCAATACAAAAAATAGTACAGTCAAAGTATAAAGGTTTGGTTTATAATCTTGAAGTAGAAGATGATAATAGTTATGTTGTTGAAAATGCGATATTACATAACTGTGAGCCTAGTGCTAGTTATGACATAGTGTTTGATAGGGAGATATTAAATGCAATGAATACATTTGAGCCAGAGGTAGATCCACTTGGTTTTAACACATTCTATCCTTATGAAGAAACACATTTTTATGCAAGTGGTCATGATGTAGCTGGTGGTTTAGGACTAGACAGTTCAACAAGTGTATTTATAGATTTTAGTTCCAAACCAGCTAGAGTTGTAGCAACATACGCAAGTAATACAATTAAGCCAGAGAATTTTGGTGGAGAAATAAAAAGACAACAGGATATTTATGGTGGTTGTGTATCAGCCCCAGAGAATAATATCTTTACCGAGTGCATTTTAATACTAAAACAACAAAACGCTAATTTATTTATAACGCAAAGAGATGATAAATTCATTAAAGAAAATGTAGCAACTGAGTGGGGTTGGAAAACAACAGGTGGGAATAAAGGGAATATGCTTTTATCTCTTGCAGTAGCAGTTAAGAATAACCTACTTGAGATACCAGATGAGAATTTAGTTAATGAGCTTAGAGCTTACACTAGAAACGATTTAATGGATAAGAGTACAGATCCTCGCCTTACAACAAGACATTTTGATATTTTAATAGCTTGTGCAATCGCTTGGCAAATGAAAGACTATCAACCAGTATTCTTTGCCAAAAAGCCTAAAGCAGAGCCAGAAATTAACAAGCCTCTGAATATGGGCTGGGTAGATCAAAAAAATAACATGGATAATATAATTGAAGAAACTTATCTAAATTAATTATGAAAAAACTAACAATAGAACAAAAGAAAACCGAGTTCCAAAAGGATTTAACTGCCAGACTCTCTTGGCATAAAATAATGAATTTTCATTATCGTTCTTATAAAAGCATTTCTCTTTTGAATGAGAAATATAGCAAAGAAGTGCTTGAGAGTTTAGGATTGCAAATTTATATTCCTCGTACTTTTATGACTATTGAATCAATCAGACCAGATTTAGATAGACCGATTGATATTGCTGTTAAATATACAAATAGAAGCGAAAAGTATCAAGCAGAGAGATCACAACATATTTTAAAAGGAGAATGGAGTAGAAGTAAGTCTGATAATCAAAAAGCAAAAGCAGAGTTTGATGCCTTATTGTATGGTACAGGCAAATTGCTTAGTTATTTTGAGCTTGATGAGGAAACGACAGATGTATTTGAAAAATATGATAATGAAGGTCGTCCTGTTTACAAAAAAGGAAAGCAAAAGAAGTATGAGGGTATGAAAGTTAAATGGCTTAATCCTTATTACTGTATACCAGACAGAAAAGCTAAAACTTATGAAAGTGGTTCTCACGAGAGTCGCCGTAGAGAGTGGACTATTGCTATCTGGGATTTTGATGAATGGAAAGAAGAATGTAAAAAGAAAGGTTATAAGACAGAGGGAATGCAAAAAGGTGGTCAAATTGAAGAGTTAGATCGTGTTAAAAAGACAATAGACGCTATTTACACCAAAACAATGAGTAATTACAAGACTCGAGATACTGGTGGTCAAGTAATATCAGAAAGTCCACAAACAGCAAGTGATGTTGAAGATAAGGAAAACTCAATCGGAGTTATTACCGAATATACAGCACATGAAGTAAATATTTATGCTGGTGAGAATTGGACTGAGTGCCACAAAGGAATAAATCAATTTCCTAAAAAAGAAATTCCTATCTATGCTTTAAAAGATTATGATGTTCCTGGTGAGTTAGAAGGTGTTGGAGAAGCAGAAATTTTAAGATGGCAACAATATGAAGAAAATAAGATACATAATTTAATGTATTTACAGGTTGTTTTAAGCACAGTCAAGCGTTTTGCTGTTATAGAACCATTTTTGGAAGATCCTACACAACTTAAATCAAGTAGAATGACAGAGCCTATCAGGCTTAAATTCTTGGCTGGAATGAAAGCGGATGATGCAATAACGACAATAGATCAATCTTCTGCAAATGATGTTCCTTTACAAGTTTTAGGTGAAGTTAAAAATATCGGTCAAATGGTAACAGGACAATCAGATTATTCTATTGGTTCTGATGAAGGAAGTGCAGACACTTTGGGAGAAGCTGAAATGATGAATGTAGCTGGTGGAAAAAGAATTAAACAAAAAATTCAACAAATGGAAGAAAGAGGTATTACACCTATCCTTGAATCGTGGTTATCTGCTATTCCTCAACTTTATACCGAAGAAATGGATTACTTGTTAAATGACGGAACTAACAAAGATGTTAAATTCCTACCTTTTTCAAGGGATATGAATAAGAATGGTAAGCTCGTTGCTGAATATGCTACCAAGGAAGGACAAATGAAAGCAAAGACAATCGAGGAAGTATTTTTAATGGCTGGTTATACTGATGTTGTATTCGTTTCAGATTTGATTGGAAGTTATGATATTAGTGTCAAAACTTCTCTCGCTTTCTTGGATAAGCAAAACATGATAAGGCAGTATCAAAATGCAATTACAGTAGCAGTCAATGAAAATGTAAATAAAATGAATGCTGGGCTACCACCTGTTTGGGATACTCAAAAACTTACAGCAGAACTTTTGCGACAATTTGACGATATTATTGAAGATGTGGATGAGTACAAGTTAGAACAGCAACCAGCTCAACCTATGGGGCAACCTGTAGTAGATGGACAGCCAACAGCACCACAAGTACCGTTAGCACCTACTAAGGATCAAATACCTTTACCAGTTCAAACACCAATCGAATAAATATCAGCGAATTTAATTAACAGCGATATAATTTAATTTATATGAATACAAAAGACAAAATCATAATCGGATTATTGGTGGCAATCCTCGGAGTGGGAATAGCTACAATAGGTTTATCTCTACCAAAGGAAGAAGTAGCAGTGCTTGGTACAGATCCAACAATTAATCCGTCAACAGACTCATACTCTGATTCTGGGGCTGATCTAAGACAAAATGTTCAAGCAGTAACAGAGAGAATGGATGGTTTAACTCAATATCAAATACTACAAGCTAGTTCAAGGGGAATTATGGAAGCAGTTGCTCCGGGTAGTTTAGCTGGCACAGGTTGGAATTTTGATGGATTATACACAGATAGTTTAAACTATCTTGAAAGTTATACAGAAAAAAATGGCACAGCCACTTCAACTGTGACCCTTACAACTGCTATGTCTGGAGAAACCTTTTATATTGAAGGTGTTAGTTCTACAATCTTTACTTTACCTGCAACTTCAACTGCGGCAGGTGTGAATTATAAGTTTGTAGTAGCAGGTGCTTTAGGAGAGGATTGTACTGTTGTTACAAGTGATGCTGGAGATAATATAGAAGGTACTTTACTCGTAGCTGGTGCAGTAGTTGATTGTGATGCTGAAGATACTATTACTTTTGTAGCTGATGGTGAAAACATTGGAGATTTCTTTGAAATTCGCTCTGATGGTGACTATTGGTTATTAGGTGCTAGTGGAGCTTTATCAAGTTCTAAATTAACTTGCACAACAACTTAATATGCTTAAAAAAATGTACGAAGAAAAAATGAATAAGGTCGAGTCAAAGAAGGGTGATAAAAGTGTTCCTGTCGAGAGTGAAAAAGAATACAAGAACATGGAATCAAAGAAAAAAGACTTAAAATCTAAATACATGTAACATGCAAGATCCAATCAGCGAATTTCTGGGGTTTGATATAAATGAAGTTGCAGATTTAAGCGATGATCTAAAAGATCAAAGCAAACAAATCATAAAACTCATTGATTCAGACGAATGGCAACTATTTGATAAGTTTCTAAAAATGAAATTAGACACATTGCAGAAACCTGTTGAATTATATGCCGCTAAGCCAGAAATGGCTCAATATGATAGTGGGTATAAAAGAGCCTTACTTGATATAGAGAGCTTTATTAATTCACAGAAACAAATATTTGAAAAATATGTTGACCAAAAAAAAGATAAAGAAACAGCTTGATAAGGCTGGGATTGAATACGAGTCTAAAGCCACTAAAGACGAGTTACTAGCTTTATTGCCAGAAGAAGAGGAACTAGACACAGAAATAGCCACAGAAACTCCAGTTGAAGAAGAATCTGAGGAGGAAGTGGATATTCCACTAGAAGAAGATATTGAGGTTATTGATCCTAGCGATATTCCAGAGCCACCAAAGCCTAAAAAATCTAAGTTAGGTAAACCGGGCTGGGTAGATAGTAGGTTGTGGGGCAATCTAGACGATAAGAGAAAGAAACTATTAATAAGTGGAGTAAGCATTGCAAATTTATATAAATAAGCTAATTATGAAAACATTTGTAATAGGTGATATACATGGAGGATTAAAATCTTTAAAACAATGTTTAGAAAGAAGTAATTTTGATTATCAAAATGATAAACTAATTTGTTTAGGAGATGTCGCAGATGGTTGGTCAGAAACATTTGAGTGTTTTGAAGAACTATTTAAGATAAAGAATCTTGTATATATTATAGGCAATCATGACCAATGGTTAATTGATTGGCTTGATAAAGGTGATAAACCAGAAATATGGACATCCCAAGGAGGTAATAATACTTTAGAATCATATCTAAAGGAAAATCCTAAAGATTGGAAAAGACATCTTGACTTTTTAAGTAGTAAACCATTCTATTATATTGATGAAGAAAATAGATGTTTCGTTCATGGTGGAGTACCACAAAAGGGTGAGCCGTTAGAAGAATGTGATGATATATTTTTAAGTTGGGATAGAGAACTCTGGAATAATAGAAACAACTTAGAAGATATAAAAGAATTTAAAACGGTTATTGTAGGACAAACTTCAATTTATACTTACTCTCACTATCCTAAGAATTATGCAAATGTTTGGTTTATGGATACAGGAGGAGGAATGGAAGGAGTACTAACTATTATGAATATTGATACCATGAAATTCTTTCAGTCAGATGTGGTTTCTGGTCTGTACAAAGATATTAGAGGTAGAAATTAATAACTAATTTAATTAAACAGCGAAAAATTATATGAGTGACCAAACTACAGATAATGGTGAAGTAGTGGTAAGTCCTAGTAGAGGTATGGAAGATTATTTTGGCGAAATGCCAGAAGCTCCAGCCGATGCTAATGACCAAACTGATACTGCCAAAGTCGAGGAAGTCAAATCTGACCAAACAGATACTAAAAAAACTGGTGAGGACGATACCAAAGAAAACGACTCTGAAAGTAAAAAAGAAGAATCCGATAAAAAGGATGATTCTAAAACAGAGGATAAAAAAACTACTGAAACCAAAAAGGAAGATGGCAAAGACGATCCTAAAAAGTCTGAAAAATCCGATAAGGATAAGAAAGACAATAAGGACGCCCAACCAGAAGAATTTGAAGTTGCAGGTACTAAATACTCTACATACAATGAGGCTGTAAAAGCAGTCAACAGGATAAATGGAGATAACACTCGTTTATCTGGTGATGTTAAGAGTTTGCGAAAAGAAAAATTAGAATTAGGCACAAATGTTTCAAAACTAGAAGGTCTTTTAAAAGATTACAAGAAAGCTAACGCTGAATGGCAAAAGTATTATGACGGAGATGGAGAAAAACCTGATGATACCAAAGCTAATTTAGAGGAACTTATTGATAAGAAAGTAAAAGAAGTCAAAAATTCAGAGAAAGAAATTGAGATGAAAGTCCAAGCTGATGCTGAATTTGACGAGATTTTTGCCGAAAAAGATTTTGAGAAAGTTGAACCATTCTTTAAAGAACTTGTAGATAGCTATGAGGGTGTAAAAAATCCTCCTAGTCCTAAAAAGTTGTATAAAAGAGCCAAAGCTGATTACAAGGAGTCTTTAGGGGATAATGAACTTAAAGACCTTGATTCAATCGAGGAAATGGTCAATGAAAGAGTGCAAAAAGAGCTTAAAAAAAGAGAAGCCGCTTTAAACAATTCTGATGCTGGTGGAGCTGGAGAAGATGTAGAAGAAAAGAAATTACCACCAGAAGTCGCAGACTATATGGCACAGTACATGTAAATTATGTAGGGTTACTAATTTATTATTAACCTATTATTTATGTCAACACCTGATGTAGGAGTAATTGCCGGAACACCCAATACGGGGCTGGATAATAACTCTTTATTTATCCGAGATGTAGATCCAATGATGTATTTTTACGAAGGTGATAAACATCCTTTCGCAACAAAAATACTGACAATGGGTCAAACTTTCGGATATAGGGATAACGATAAAATCCCTTCCGTTTCAGGAAAATCGTTAAAAACTCGTGGACGCACTAATTACAAAGTAGAACACTTTGAGGATCAAGTAAATTTAGCAGATTACTATAAATGTACTGCCGCACTTGCAACAGGAGATACAGCTTTGACAGTTTCGGCTGCCAATGATGATCATTTCGTTGCTGGTGATGTTTTGCTTTTAACAAATGCATCTGGTCAAAGAGAAGTTACAATCATTGCATCTGTTGCTACTAACACCTTGAATATTACTGATCTTGATGGTGGTGCTAGAACAGCTGGTATCGTAATGACAACTGCTGATAAGTTCTATAAAATGCACAATAGTCGTGCAGAAGATTCAACTTCTCAAGCTATTCGTACAACTAAGGCTGCTGAAATTTACAATTATTTGGAAATTACATCAGAACCTTATGGTTTGACTCAGACTCGTCTTGCTACTAAAGACTATAAAGGTCAAGATCCAATGAATTACGAATATCGTTTAGCAGTTTCTCGTTTAATGGATAAACTAGAAAAAATGTTTTGGTTCGGTGAAAGAAGTGTTGCCGCATCAACAACAAATCCTGTTTATCACAATGGTGGTTACTTCTACTGGTTAGAAGCATACTCTGATGTTGAAATTAGAGATATGGCAGGTTTTGCTTTAACAAAAGCAGAATTGCTATCATTCTTGGGTTCAGTTGGTCGTGGTGGATCAACAGAAAAATGGTTAGTTGGTGGTTTAAGAGGTCTTACTCCTATCTATAACATGGGCTTTGAGTTCATTCAATTAGATAATTTTAAGATTGGTGAATTTGGTGTTACAGTTGAAAAAATTAGAACTGTAAATGGAATTTATCACTTAGTTTATGAACCACTATTCGATACTATTGACACATTCGCTGGTTCTTTATGTGTAGTTGACCCAGCAAACCTACAATTCAACTTCCTTAAAAAGTTCAATTCTAATAATCAAGCGTTTATGGATAGACCTCAACTATTAGCTGATGGTGCTACTGCTGTGAAACGTGAGATTATCGGTCAAGTCGGTTGGACTTTCGAAACCCTAAAGACAATGGGATGGTTAAAAAATATTGGAAACTAGTTTGGCTAAGGTTAGCCAAATAATGGGTAGTAGCTCTCGCAAGTATGAGAGGTGGTTAGTTCACCTCTCATAGCCCATACTTATAATTAAACTAACTAATTTTATGGGAAAACCAATAAAATGTTTGCTTGGTAAAAAATTTAATCGTTTAACAGTTATAGGTGATGGTGTAAAGAAGCGAGGCAGAGCACATT
>CAZHJA010000041.1:0-8170 GCA_964532865.1 uncultured Gammaproteobacteria bacterium | reverse complement strand
TTTCTTATATTTATTATTACAAAAAAGATTACACATTCTAATCTTTTTTCTTCTATTGCTGTGCTTCTTACAACTACAAACACATTATTTACAGATCAAATTACGCACACTCCTCAACTTGAGATATTTCAGCTTTTTTTTATTCTTCTTTTTATTTTCATATTTTCAATATTTAAAGAAAAGAATAAATATCAATTTCTAATTCTTTCTGGAATAATACTTGGATTTAGCTTTTCTATTAAGGTCTTTTTCCTAAATTATATCCTTGTAAATAGCTGGCTTTTAATATATTACTTTTTAAGATATTTATTGAAAAAAGGGGAAATAAAAACTGCCATTAAAGAAATTCTCTTATTAAATATAATTGCACTTTTTTCATTTACTCTAACATATGTCATGTATTTTATACATGAAGGTTCATTAAGAGGCTTCTTAGGAACACAAAAATGGATATTTCATTTTTATCAGCAATCAAGTATTAATACAGGTAAATTATTAGGAAGCTATTTAAATTTGATACTTTTTAATAAATGGAAAGTGTGGAGCGAAGGATATCCAATTGTAAAATATGAATATTGGTCTTTTTCTTGGTCAATAATATTTCTTTTTGGACTTGCATCATGTTTTTTTCTGGGTTTAAGTAAAAAAATAAAAAAGAATAGTTTGATATTAATTCTTATTTCTTTTATTGCTGTATATAATGCGTTTTTATTTATAGTTCCTATTTTTCCACGTTATCTTTTACTTTTATTTATCCCACTAAATATATTAATTGCTGTTTTATTAAGCAAATTAATAAAAATTAAAAAATGAAGTTTGCCCATATTAAAAAACACTCTCTCATTATTCTCTTTTTATTGTTTTATTTATCTATTAATGTCTATAAACTAACTACTTCCCCTACTCCATTTTATGACTGGGACGAATCAATATATATTCAGGCTGGAAAAGAAATGATTGAAAACAAGTCTCTTGTGCCATCCTGGAATGGAAATCCATGGCTTGAAAAACCTCCTCTTGTTCCATTTCTTTATGGGTTTTTTACTGTATATTCTAACAATCCTGAAATATCAACAAGATTATTTAGTTTATTTCTTTCAATAATTGCTCTTGTCTTAATTTATTTATGGGTTATGAAATTATCAAAAAGTAAAATTATAGCCTTAACAACTGTAATTATTACTGCATTTAATCCTATTTTTCTTCAAAGAACACAGGTTGTAAATACAGACTCTCTACTTCTTATCGGCTGGTTAGGCTATCTTCTTTATTTTCCAAGATTTTATTTAAGTTTTTTCTTTTTATTTTTAGGAGTTTTTAGCAAGTCCTTATTAGGATTTTATCCAGCAATACTTTATTTAATATTTGAAGCATATAGTTTTGTATTTAAAAATAAAACAATAAAAAAACAGGTAGTAATAAATATTAAAAAAATAATATTGCAGATATTAATTCTCAGTATATGGTTTTTTGTGATGTTTGCTATCTACAAACAACAATTTATTCAAATCCATTTTTCTGATCATTTATTCAGAAGAATTACTAGCTCAATAGAATCTCATTTTGGGAAAAGAACATTTTATTTTGACGTAATATTAAAAGAATATTCATACTCTATTATATTTTTATTGTTAGGAGGCTTTCTAATAATTAAAAAGTATTTAGCAAAAAAAATAAATGATAATAATATCTTTTTAAGCATTGCCTTTATTCCCTTTTTTTTGTTTTTAAATCTTACAAAAACTAAAATAAGCTGGTATTTATACCCAACTATTCATCAATTTGCATTTTTGATTGCTTATCCTTTAATTCTTTTAAAAAAAATAAAAGCTTTACAATATTTATTCTGCCTTATAATAATAGGCTTTGTAATATATCAATCAATTTTCATAAATTCATATTTCAAAAACTTTTATTCTCAATATGATGAAACATATAGAATTACTTTGCTTGCTAAAAATAAATGCTCTTCTCTTATTATTCTTCCTTCTGAAAATGAGAGAGAAACACATGATACTTTGAAATCAATGAATCTTTTAATTTCAACTTCAGAACAATATGGAAACAAGCCTTCTATTTTTTATTACTTTGAAAAGCCTGTTCTTTTTATTTATTCTCCTGAAGATATTGTGAGTACAAAAGGCTCTTGCCTTCTTTTAAATAAAAACGATATTGATTTTATAAAGAAATTGGAGTTTGAAGAAATAAAACAGGAAAACGATCTTTTGCTTCTTAAAATGCATTAAAAACATTAAAAATTGTATAATATATTAAAGTATATATGTTTAAAATAGAAAATATATTATTCTGGCTGAAAAAAGAATTTAAGGCCAGAGATATTGTTCTTTTAATTGGTTTAATCACATTATTTTTCCTAACAAGAATAATTAATCTTGATAAACTTCCAATTTTTACAGATGAGGGGATATATATCCATTGGGCAAAAGTAGCTTGGAAAGATGCTTCTTGGAGATTTGTATCTTTAACAGATGGAAGACAGCCTTTACAAACTTGGGGAACAATACCCTTTTTAAAGTTATTTCCTAATAATGCTCTTTTTGCAGGAAGACTTTTTTCAGTATCAACAGGGTTTATTTCTCTTATCGGTATCTTTACACTTCTTAAATATCTTTTTAATAAAAAGGCAGCTTTTATAGGATCTTTGCTATATATAATAACTCCATATTTCCTCTTTTATGATCGTATGGCTTTAGTTGACTCAGCGGTAAATGCTGGATTTATATGGATATTATTCTTTTCAATTCTTCTTGCTAAAACTAGAAGATTAGATGTTACGCTTATTTTTGGCTTAATAACAGGAATAGCTCTTTTAGCAAAGTCTTCAGTAAGACTTTTTATTGGATTATCTTTATTTGCTCCAATTTTATTTTTTCAAAAAAATAAAAAGAAGTTTATTTCAAATACAATAAACTACGTATTATTATTTTTAATTGTTATATTTTTCAGCATTGTTCTTTATAACATTCAAAGGCTATCTCCTTTTTTTCATTTTGTATCTCAAAAGAACTTAACGTTTGTAATGTCTTTTGATGAATTTATTAAAACTCCATTTTTAGTATTTTTTAATAACTTAAAATCAATTCCTTTATATGTTTCATGGGAATTAGGTTGGTTTATTGTAATTTTTGCATTTTTAGGAATGATAATGCTTTATAAAAAAGATATAAAGCTTTTTCTTTATCTTTTACTTTGGATATTGCTCCCATATATTGCAATTGCATTTTTTTCAAAAGTACTTTTCCCAAGATATCTTATATTTTTAGGAACTCTCATGTTAATTTTTGCCAGCTATTTTTTCTCGCTTCTTAAAAATAAGAGAGTGTTTTTACTATCTTTTGTTTTTTTAATCACAACAAGTGTATATTTTTGTTTTCCAATAATATTCAATCCTGTATTAATGAACCTTCCTCCTATTGATAGAGGACAATACATTGAAGGGAGAGCCTCAGGATGGGCAATGAAAGAAATAGTTGCCTATGCAAGGGAAAAGTCAAAAGAAAAACGCGTTGTAATATTGGCAGAAGGTGATTTTGGCATGAGTGGCGATGTGTTAGATGTTCTTCTTCTTCCCGATGATAATATTTTTATTAAAGGATATTGGCCATTAGACAAAAGCAAATTAGATGAAAATAAGATAGAGCTTGAAAAAAATATTGTTCTTGCTGTATTTAATAATAATGATGAATTTCCTTCTGATTGGCCAATTAAATTAATTAAAAAATATAATAATCCAGGGAACAAATCTTCAACGCATCTTTTTGAATTAACACCATGAAAAAAATCATATTTATAATAGCTATCTTCTCAATAATATTTTTTTTAGGTAAAAGCCTTAATCCGTTTGACAATCGAATGTTTGTTTTTCACGATGAGACTCAGCCTGCAAGAATACAACAATTTACTTTAAATATTAAAAACTTAAAAATTCCCCCAAGAATAGCTCCTGATTTTTCATTTAAATTAGGATATCCTGTTTTTAATTTTTATGCTCAAACTCCTTATTGGATTACAAGCGCAATAAATATTGCAGGATTTGATGAAGTAAATTCATTGAAATTATCATATATCTTAGCCTTAATTATTGCTTTTTTATCAGTATACTTACTTTTACGGTGTTTTTTTTCGTTTTATTCATCTGTTTCCGGAGGAATAATTTATGTTTCTTCCCTTTATTTTGCTATTGATATTTTAATTAGAGGAAATCTTGCAGAAACATGGTTTTTAACCATATTCCCATTGGCATTATTTTCAATATATAAACATTCAAAAAAACCAAGTCTTGAGTTTTTTATTGCAAATACTACAATTCTTGCAATTCTCTTTACAACACATAATCTTTTATCTCTTCTCTCTCTTCCTGTAATTTTAGTATTTATTTTGTTTGTTTCAGAAAAAAAAAGAAATATTCTTTCTCTAATTACTTCAATATTATTAAATGCATATTTTTTCATTCCCTTGTTTTCTGAAATGTATTTAACATATTCTTCTCAAGTTGCAAGAATTGTAAAATACAAAGATCATTTCCTATGTCCTCTTCAACTTTGGCAATCAAAAGAATGGGGATTTGGAGGGTCTATTCCAGGATGCAATGATACTATGCCTTTTAAGCTTGGTAAACCCCAAGTAGTTTTATTTATCTTTGGTATAGTATTTTTCATTTATAAAATTATTAGAAAAATTATAAATAAAAAATATAATGGAATAAATAAGGAAAAAATTACACTTGGAATTTTCTTTATTCTACTAACATTTGGGTCATTATTTTTAACTACATTTTATTCAAAATTCTTATGGGATATGTTCTCACCCCTTTCCTCAATTATTCAGTTTCCATGGAGATTTATTGCATTTAGTTTAATAGGAATAACATTTCTTATTACATTGTTTTTAGACTCATTAAGTTCCAAAGCAAATTATCGAAATATACTTATACTTTTAATTGCATTTGCTGTCCTTTATACAAACTCCAAATATTTTATTAGACAGCCTGGAGAAAAAACAAAGTTTGAGCATCAATATTTATCAAATAAATATATCCAGGAAAAAGCCGCATATAGGGTTGCTGAGTATCTTCCAAAAACCGCTGATTATACATTTTGGAGAAGTATTGATCCTGAAAAGAATAAAAAGTATATTAAAACCTTTAACTATAATTTACCTTTAGAATATGTAAAAATTAATGAACTAATAATTAATGACAATTCAAAATTTAAAAAAAGCTTTTTTATTGATTCTAAGCAAGAAATTAAACTAAATATACATTATTTTCCATACTGGAAAATATATATAAACAATGTTTATTATGAGCCTTCTTCACTAGATAAATTAGGAAGACCAATAATATTGCTTAAAAAGCCATCAAATATTAAAGTAGTATATAGGCAGACATTAATGGAAAAAATTGGCAATATAATTAGTATTGTCACTTTTATATCCCTACTTTTAATACTTAATAGAAAATATGGAAAAGAATGATAAACTAAAGAAAAATACAGTATTAAGTGCTATGAGTCTTTTTTTTCAAAGTGGATATTCTGCTACACTAGGCTTTGGAGCAAATCTTTTGCTTACCATACTTCTTTCTCCTAAGATTTTTGGTATTTACTTTACGGTTCTTGCAATAATAGCTATATTAAATTATTTCTCAGACATAGGTCTTGCAGCCTCTCTTATTCAAAAAAAAGATATAACAGATGATGATATTAAAACAACTTTTACGATACAACAAACACTTATTCTTACAATAGTATCAATAGGTTTTTTAGCGAGTTCATTTATTCAAAGTTTTTATGATCTACCTCAAGAGGGAATCTATTTATTTTGGGCTCTTCTTTTTGCATTTTTTATTTCATCTTTAAAAACAATTCCCTCAATATTATTAGAAAGAAAAATACAATTTCAAAAAATAGTTATTGTTCAGATTGTTGAAAATACGGTCTTTTACATTACGGTAATGACTCTTGCCTTATTAAAATATGATCTTATGAGCTTTACATTTGCTGTAATTTTAAGATCAATTACTGGACTTATCCTTATTTACTCCTTATCATTCTGGGTTCCTAAAATTGGAATATCAATAAAAAGCGTAAAAACATTACTGTCATTTGGGGTTCCTTTTCAAGCTAGTTCTTTTTTAGCTCTTTTTAAAGATGAATTATTAATATTGTATTTAGGAAAAATCCTTGGTTTTGAAAGTTTAGGATATATAGGATGGGCTAAAAAATGGGCAGAGACTCCAATAAGAATTATTATGGACAATATCAGCAAAGTGCTTTTCCCAGTTTTTTCTAGAATTCAACATGATACTCAAAAAATATCAAGACTTATTCAAAAAATCCTCTTTTATCAAACAACAATTCTTGCGCCAAGCATCTTAGGAATCGCCCTTATTATGAATAATTTTATTGAAATCATTCCAAAATATTCAAAATGGGCTCCAGCCCTTCCCCTTTTATATATATTCTGTATATCAGCATTCCTATCATCCTATTCAACGCCATTTATTAATATGTTTAACGCATTGGGGAAAGTAAGAATATCTTTTAAATTTATGCTTGCCTGGACAATAGCAACATGGGTATTAACTCCTATTCTTACACAAACATTTGGATTATTTGGGTTTCCAATAACTCTTGTCATACTTTCTTCTTCATTTATAATTGTTGTTACAAAAGCAAAAACACTTATTCAGTTTAGCTTTATACAATCCATAATTAAGCCCTTATCTGCAGCAGCAGTTATGGGAATTATTGTTTTTGCAATATTAAATATCAATTTAAGAACAGATATAAAATTAATTATTTCAATACTAACTGGGGCATTAAGTTATTTTGCAATTCTTATTTTTATCTATAGAATTAATGTAATTAATGAAGTAAAGTCATTATTTTCATATAAATAATTATTAATAATAAATTATTATGAATAATATATCAGCTGTCATTGTCGCTAAAGATAAGCCCTTATATCTTTTAAAAACCATTGATTCAATTTATGATTTTGTTCAGGAAATTATAGTTATTGATATTGGAATTCATGATGATCTTAAAAATCAACTTAAGAATAATAAAAATATAAATTTAATTAAAATTAATAGAAATATTCCATATGTAGAACTAATAAGAGAAGAATTAAAAAAATACTGCGAGCATGAATATATTCTTTATCTTGATCCTGATGAAATATTATCCTCAAAATTAAAACAAATTTTAAAAAGTAATCTAAAAAATTATGATTATTTTTTAATCCCTAGAAAAAATATTATTTTTGGAAAATGGATAAAAAACTCCCGCTGGTGGCCTGATTACCAAGTCCGATTATTTAAAAAAAATGCGTGTATTTGGCCTAAAGAAATACACATTCAACCTCAAACAAAAGGAAAAGAATACAAAGTAGAGGCAAAAGAAGAATTTGCAATTGTTCATTATAATTACAACAACTTAGATAAATATTTTGAAAAATATTTAAGATATGCAAAGGCAGAAAGCAATGAATATATAAGAAATAAGAAAGATATTTCTCTTCAAGAAAGTATTAAAAAGGGGCTCTCTGAGTTTATTAGCAGATTTTTTGCAAACAAAGGATATCAAGATGGAATGCATGGATTTGTCTTGTCTTTCTTACAAATGTTTTACTACTTTATTGTATATTTTTATTATTGGGAAAAGAAAAAATACTTTGAAGTTAATAAAAAAGAATTATTTAACAGCACAAATGATTACTTTAAAACAGGACTATATGAAGTAAATCATTGGAAGAATAAATATATAAATACGAATTTCTTTCAAGAAATTAAAAATAAAATAGTAAATAAGTTATTAAAATAACAATTTAACTAAATAGAATTATTCTTTTATTTTAATCTTAATGTTTTAAAGAGCTTCTTTCTGAAAATATAGGCTATTAAGAAAAATATCAAGGATAAAATTGATAATATATTTCCAAATTTTCTAATCTTTGTTTCTGCAAATTTAAGGTATATATTATGCTCTCCTTTTGGAACTCTGTATGTAATAATTCCTCTATAATTCATATCCTGAAATTCAATCTCTGTGTTTTTTCCGTCAATATATACTTTCCAGCCTGGGAAATAAAATGTATTATCAACCATTCTAATATCTGTATTTGCCTTAACTGTATATTTTCTCCA
>CAZHJA010000040.1:0-8176 GCA_964532865.1 uncultured Gammaproteobacteria bacterium | reverse complement strand
AGGTTTATATTTTAGTATTAAAGTATCTGTGTCTCTAAATGCTTTATAACGAGCTCCACATCCATGGCTACATCTTTTTTCTCCTGCAATTTCAAACATTATTTCAGCTGCAGCAATTATTGTAATTATTCCTAATCTTCGCCAATCTTCTTCTTTCCAGAAATACAATGTATTATTTCCTTCTAATGGACAACCATACCCTGCTGGATGTATTGCTAGAACTTTAATTGTTTCAGACTCCATATTTTTTTAAATAAAAAAAACCCGCTCTTTGGCGGGAAACTTAAAAAATGATTTTATTATTTTTTATCAACTCTTCCCGCCTTTTATGCGATGATAATAAAGAGAATGATAATAAATGATAAAACCTTTGATTTCATAATCAATATAAATTATATATTTAATTTATTTATATGCAAGGTATAAGTTTAAACTAATTGGAATCGTGATTTTCTAAAGCATCTATTCTTTTTTCATGATCATAAACCTTTGATGTAATTTCTTTCCCCCACTTTCTTAATTCAACTTTAAATTCATCTAATTCTTGCCTTAAAATATTTTTTATTTCATTATGAGAAAGCCCAATGAATTCAATTAAGTCATCCATAGTTTTATTAAAATGTTTATTTGTAACAAAAATAGACTTTAATCTTTTGATATTAATATCAGTAGTCATAAAAGAGATTTTAGAGCTTTGTAAAATAAATGTCAACGGCCTATAGCCTACAAATTCTTGCACTTAACGCATTGGTGATAATTGTCACAAAAGACTTTTCTGCATTTAATGTCTTTTCCTTTTAAAAGAAGTAGAACTCTTTCAATATGTCTAAGCAGAGATCCTTTTAAATAGATTAGATCATTATCACAAATTATTGACTTTAGAATTTCATAAGCTTCAAAAACATCCTTTACGGCAAATACTTTCTTTTTATCCATACCTTTTTCTAATGCAGATTGAGCTGTGTATTTTTGTAAAGGTCCAATTAAGACTAAAAAATCAATATTTAGTTCAGGAATAAGTTGTCCAATTTTTCTGTGTTCTTCTTCAGGATGTTGAAGTTCTCCCATTTCAGCTAACACTGCAATTTTTTTCCCTTTTTTATAATCAATTTCAGATAATGTTTTTAGTCCATACTTTGTAGATGATGGGTTTGCGCGAAGAGAATCATTTATTATCAGTGTATTTAATGGTCCTTTTTCAATACTCATTCTTCCTTTTATTGGTACTATTGATTTAATTGCTGAAACAAAGGTATTTTTTTCTAATCCAATTATTTTTGACACTAAATATCCTGCCATAATATTTGATATAAAATGCTTTCCTAAAAGAGGTGTTGATATGGGAAAAGATTCAGTTTTAGTATTTAAAACTGCCTGAGTGCCATTAATAGATACATTAATATCACTACTCCATACATCACACTTTTCTTTATTATTTCCATACCATAATATCTTTGCTTTAGTATTATTTGCCATTTCTCTTATATTCTTATCATCATAGTTTAATATTGCGTATCCATCACAAGGTAAGGTATTAATCAATTTTTGTTTTTCCCTTATTAGGTTTTCAAGATTTTTTAAATGCTCCTCATCTGTATGAACAGGAGAAATTCCAGTAATAACAGCAATTTTTGGCCTTACTATTTTAAGGTGAAAATCCATTTCTCCTATTTTGTCAACTCCCAGTTCAAAAACAGCATACTTTGTCCAAGGCATTACTTTAAGTGTTGTAATTGGGACATTGTATACAGTATCTAAATTAATATGAGTTGAAATAGTACTTCCTTTTTGTGAAGTAATTGTTGAAATAATATTTGCAGTATTTGTTTTTCCCTGACTTCCTGTAATTGCAATTTGGAGAGCTGGTTGAATTGAAAGCCAAGTCCGTGCAATGTTTCTTCGAATATTATGAAATGTTTGTTTAACAGGATTTACGTTATGGCTCATATTTTTTTAATTTCAAAACCTTGGAGTTTATCTTTAATTTCAAAACCCATTTCTTTTATCTTACTTCTTATTTCATCACTTTTATCAAAATCTCTATCTTTTCTTGCTCTCTCTCTTTCTTTTAAAAGACTTTTTATCTTATCAGAAATTTCATAGTCTTTAACTTTATTTAATCCCAATCCAAACACCTGATCAAACTTTAAAAGAAGTTCAAGCTTGTCTTTTGCTGAAATATCAGATTTTATCATGTTCCACATTACGGCAATTGCTTTTGGAAATTGCAAATCATTGGAAATTGAATTATCAAATTCCAAATTATATTTATCAATTTTCTTTAAGTTTTCTTGAGAAAGTATTGAATTATGCAGTGCTGTTTTTTTTAGGGAAAGAATAATTTCTTTAAGATTACGATACGCTTCTTGAGCAGCTTGTGCTGATTCCCAAGTAAAATTCATCTGTTGTCTATAATGTGTCTGCAAATACAAAAACCTAAGGGCTAAAGGCTCAATTCCTTTATTTTTAACATCGTCCAATGTAAAGAAGTTTCCTAATGACTTGCTCATTTTTTTACCATATACATGTAAATGTTCACAGTGTATAAAGTAGCGTACAAATGGTTTCCCAGTTGCACTTTCAGATTGTGCAATTTCATTTTCATGATGAACAGGAATATGTTCAACTCCTCCTGCATGAATATCAATTGTATTTCCTAAATGTTTTAAAGCCATAGCAGAACATTCAATATGCCATCCTGGAAAGCCATTTCCCCAAGGAGAATTCCAAAAAAGTTCATGCTTTTTAAACCTTCCTACAGTTTTCATCCATAATGCAAAATCAGCAGGATTTTTTTTATTTTCATCAATATATACTTCTTGTCTTGCTCCTTTAATTTTATCCTCAAGCTTTTGTCTACTTAATTTACCGTAATTTTTAAATTTGGAAATATCAAAATATACTGCATTTTTAGTTTCATAAACATATCCTTTTTGCTCTAATACTTTAACAAGCTCAATCATCTCATTTATATATTCCGTAGCTTTACATGTAATGTCAGGAAGTGTAATGTTTAATTCCTCTATGTATTTATAGAAAATGTTGGTATAAAATTGTGCTATTTCTAAAACTGACTTCTTTTCTCTTTCTGCTCCTTTTTCAAGTTTATCTTCTCCAGTATCATCATCACCTGTTAAATGCCCAACATCTGTAATGTTCATTACGTGCTTTACTTTGTATTCAAAAAAATTTAAAGTTCTTTTTAAAATATCGTAAGTTACAAATGTCCTCATATTCCCAATATGTGGATAATCATAAACTGTGGGACCGCATGTATAAAAGGTTACATTTGGAGGATTAAGAGGCTTAAATTCTTCAGTATTTCGAGTTAAAGTATTGTACAGCTTCATATTGAAATTATATCAAAAAACTAAAATTACTTATTAACAACATAAATTTATTCAAATATTTTTAAAAAATGTGTTACATTATTTAGATGTCAGATTTTTTACCAAAAAAAGTTATTATTATGGTTGGCTATCCTGGAAGTGGCAAATCAACTTTAGCAAAGAAAATTTCAAAAGAATATTCTTATCACTTATTAAATGCAGATCTTATTCGGAAAAAACTATTTAATACTTCACAATTAGATTTAATAGGAGATAGTGTTATTTATAAGCAAAGAAAGATTGTAAATAAGGCAATGTATAAACAGGCAGTAGATAAAGTTATAAAAGGAAAAAAAGTTATTATTGACGCTTCTCATTTAAATACTAAAAGAAGAAAACAGGCAATTGCTATTTTGTTGGAAAAGATAGATAAGAACAATATTTGTTTTATTGTCTTAAAAACACCAAAAAAAGAAATTGTTAAAAGATTAAAAAAGGTAAATAAACGAGATAATAATAAAGAAACATTCTTTGAGAGCTGGAAGCGGGTTTATGGCTACTTTGAAGAAAGAAGGGGAAAAGGCTTATTATCATGGCCCTCCAAGTCAGAAGGGATAGATGTTGTTGATGGAACTGAAGTAGTTATAAAGCCAAAATGGATTAAAGATATTAAAATGATAGGGTTTGATCTTGATGGTACATTATATCCAAATAATAAAGAGATAGGTAGATTAATGAAAAAAAAACAAATGGATTTAGTTGCAGCAAAGCTTAAATTAAGTAGATATAAGGCTGAATATGAGTTTAATAAAGTATTAAAGAAATTAAAAAGTAATACTAAATCATTAGATTATCTTGGAATTGACGGATTAAAGTTTTGTTTAGATTTTTGGGACAATACTAATCTTTCAAAATATATTCACAAGGATGATGCTTTGAAAAATATGCTTTTAAAGTTAAAAAAACAAGTTCGCTTTTCAATATTTTCAAACAGTAATAAAATATCACATATTAAAAAGAAACTTTCTCTTATTGGAATTCCTTCAAATATATTTAATCCAATTGTAAGTTCTGTTGATATTGGGTGTAATAAGCCAGACTTAAAGGCATTTAAAGGATATATTAAAAAAACTAATTTAAAACCTCATCAGATTCTATATATAGGAGACAGAGTTAATGTTGATATTGTCCCAGCAAAAAAAGCAGGAATGAGGGCATCTGTTGTGTATGATGTGAGTTTTGAAAGTGATCTTAGTTTGCAAAAACCACATGATTTAATTAATTATTTTATCTAAATATATTTGATTGAAAATTAATTCAAATTGTATATTATATATATAATTATAAGTTGTAATAAATAAATATAAATATGAAAAACATATCTAAAAGTGATGTAATAGTTCCTTTAGAGGTTCATCCTTCTTCTTCTGATGAATATATAAAGAATTATTTGAAATTAACTCATGGAACAGGCAGACTAATGCTTTTTGCAGGTGATCAGAAAATGGAGCACTTAAATGATGATTTTTATGGACAGGGAATTTCAAAAGAAAGCGCAGACCCAAAGCATCTTTTTGAAATAGCAAAAAAAGCTAAAATAGGAGTTTTTGCTGTACAAATGGGATTAATTACAAGATATGGTATGGATTATGCTGATGTTCCCTATTTAGTAAAAATTAATTCCAAAACCAACTTAGTAAAAACAAATATGGATGATCCAATGAGTGAAACTCTTTTTGATGTTCATCAGGTTGCAGAACTTAAAAAAAACAGCAAACTTGATATTTTGGGAATTGGATATACAGTATATGTTGGGAGCAAATACGAAGGAGCAATGCTTCAAGAAGCTGCACAAGCCATTTATACTGCTCATCAATATGGATTAATTGCAGTTATATGGGCATATCCAAGAGGAAAAGCTGTAGAAAATGAGAAAGACGCACATTTAATCGCAGGAGCAGCAGGTATGGCATCATGTTTAGGAGCAGATTTTGTAAAAGTTAATATGCCAAAAGTAAATTCAGGAAATGGATGTGTTGCTTTGCAGGAAGCAGTAAAAGCTGCTGGAAGAACTAAACTTATTTGTGCAGGAGGCTCAAGCATTGATTCTGAAAAGTTCTTAAAACAACTTTATGATCAAATTCATATATCAGGAGCAAGTGGAAATGCAACTGGAAGAAATATTCATCAAAAGTCTTTAAAAGACGGAGTAAGACTTGCAAATGCAATATATGCGCTTACTGTTGAAGATAGGTCGCTAGAGGATGCATTAAAGATATATAAAGGGTAAATAAACAAGGATGTATAAGCATGTTACAACACTTACAGAATTTATTTTACAAGAAGAGCAAAAGATAAAAAAAGCAACTGGTTCTTTTACTATTCTTCTTAATCATATTGAAATTGCAAGCAAAATCATTGCAAGTCACGTAAAAAGAAGTGGACTAGTTGATGTATTAGGTTCAACTGGAAGAAAAAATGTTTATGATGAAGATGTTCAAAAGCTTGATGAGTTAAGTAATAGTGTATTAGTTGAAATGTTATTAAACAGTAATCAAGTATATGCATTAGCTTCTGAAGAATTAGAAAAACCAATATATAGTAAAAACAAAAAGGGAAAATATATTGTTATTTTTGATCCTCTTGATGGTTCTTCAAATATTGATGTAAATATTAATATTGGAACAATATTTTCGATATATAAAGCCAAGAAAAACATATTGCAAAAAGGAAAAGATCAAATTGCAGCAGGATATATTATTTATGGATCAAGCGTGATGTTTGTTTATTCATGCAGAAATGGAGTTCATGGATTTACATTAGATCCAAGTATAGGGAGCTTTCTTTATTCGCACCCTAATATTAAAATTCCAAAATCAGGAAACACATATTCAGTAAATGGTGCACATTATGATTTATTTGATAATTCAACTCAAAAGTACCTTTCTAATATTAGAAAAAAGAAAAACTCAAAAGCAAGATATGTTGGTTCGATGGTAGCTGATGTTCATAGAACCTTAATAAAAGGTGGGATTTTTATGTACCCAAAAGACAAGAATAATAAACAAGGAAAGTTAAGGCTTATGCATGAAATAAATCCTGTATCTTTCTTAATTCAAAATGCAGGTGGATTAGCCGTAAGTAATAGGAAAAATCCTTTAGACATTAAGCCTTTTTCAGTACATCAAAGAGCTCCGATTATTTTAGGAAGTCAAGATAATGTAAAAGAGTATTTAAAATACACTTAAGTATTACCAATTCATTGTTTTTGTTAGTATATATGGTTTATTTCTTTGGACTACAACCATGTAAGCAAACATTACAGCAAGTTTTTTATCAATAGTTCTTGCAATCCAACCATCATCATCAAAACATACTTCATCGTTTCCTTGGACAATTTGAGCTTCAACACATAAAACCATTCCCTTTTTTAGTTTTGTGCCCTCCCCTTTATTTCCAAATGCAGGTATATTTGGTTTTTCATGTAAGTTTTTTCCTATACCATGACCTGTAAATTGCTTTACAACATCATACCCTTGGGAGCGAACAATACTAAAAATCTCATGACCAATATCCCCTATTTTATTTCCAGCAACAGCTTTATATACTCCTGCCTGTACTGCTTTTTTACCAATATTAATAAATTTCTTTTTTTCACTTGTTAAAGGCTCAAGTCCTTTTGTATAACAATGGTCTGTTACATAACCATTTTTTATAATCCCAAAATCAACATTAACAATATCTCCTGGCTTTAATTTTCTTGTTGAACTTGGTATACCATGCACTACAACATCATTTACTGATATGCATGTTGAATGCATATATTTATTATTTTTAGATCCTACACCTTTAAATGCAGGTATAACATTGTATTTAGTACATAACTTATCAGCAGTTTTATCAATTTCAATAGGATAAATTCCTGGCTTTGTGATTTTTTTGAGTTCAGATAGAATATTAGTTGCAATATCAACTATTCTTTGATATTCATTAAGTTCAGCTTTATTCTTAATAATCATGAGGCAAATTATACTCTTTTTTTAAATATTTCCTATATTATTTTCTCTCTAAAGCCGTAGTATATTAAAAAGCCTGCAATTGAAACAGTAATTATTATTGGAAGAACTTTTCCAGTTTGAGGCAATTCTGTCAATACCCCAGTTGGCGTAGCTGTAGGTTCTGTTGTTGGAGTTTCTGTAGCTACTTGAGCTAAGTATCTGGCATTAACTTTATGGGAGAATATAAATAAAGCTGAGATTAAAACAATACAAATTAAGACTTTTTTCATAAAGCTCATTAATAATACTTAATAATATAACTTTAGAGAATATTTCATTAAATTGCAAGAGTATGTTGAACATTGATATCAATAGAATAACACTAAGGTTTTTTTATTTCTTAATGTTTATTAAATACAAGTTAATCTTGGATTATAAAGACTGAAAGTTATTTTTATGAAGAAAAACAGAATTATTTCATTCCTATCGAAATACGTGGAAATATTAAGTTACCCTTTTTTTGTTTTAAACCAGGGCGACGCGTTATTCTATAATAATCAATAGTTTCAAACACTGCAAGAAAATAAAGTGGACATAATCTACAAATTTGTAATCTACTTTCACGAGTAAAAGCATTGTGACAACCAAAAGGAGCTAAAGGTTTTAATCTTCTTGTTTTTCTTTCTTTAAGACACTTATCTTCACCTGGCATAAAATTACATTCTATTTTATTTGCCATATAATAAATATAAGTATATCAATAAATATCAAGTTTAGCAAGGCTCTAAACAGTCTATATCGTAAGATTTATTTGTATTTTATTTTTTAGTATTAATAATCTTTGAAAAC
>CAZHJA010000039.1:0-8565 GCA_964532865.1 uncultured Gammaproteobacteria bacterium | reverse complement strand
CTGTTTATTGTAATTGTTTCCAATCATAGGTTGCTCTAGATAAATGATCAATTAAATCCATATACATTTCAGCATCAAAAACAACGAAGAAAGAGGGTCTTGTACGATCATCTGTTCTTTCTCTTGTTGATGTGTCTATATCATTTGTTGAAATTATATTCCCTGTTATTTTCAATGGCGTACTTGAATCTCCAAGAGATATATTGGTTGCGGCAATAATTCCTCCAATGCTTGTAGTTGTTGGATTAATAGTTATATTGCCAGTTACGATAAGAGCAACAGAGCTATTTGAAGCATTAAAATCAACATCATCAAACGTAATATTTCCATCAACTAATAAAATAAATGGAGCATTAGCTATACTTACATTGCTGCTATTGACATCTCCTACATAGTAATTAATTTCATCTTGTTGTATGTTTTCTACATCAGTTATTTCAATATATTCCGTACTAGATAATATGTAGTCTTTATAATTTTCCGGTGAAAAGGTGTTTTTATATTCATAATCTTGATTATTCCAATCATTATCAGAATATTGCCAGCCAGTAATTGTATATGTTGAAGGACTTAAAACTACACCTCCACTTTCGATAATAAGATTTGTATCAAGAGTGTCGTCTTCATCATCATCCTCATATTTTTGAGGACTTGAGGGGAGATTAATAGATCTTCCACTTACGCTATTAAAACTTGCATCTTTTAATTTAAACCATGAGCCTATAAAAACTGGTGGGATTATTGGCGTAACCAGTAGTCCTTCGCCAGCTCCTATTCTGGTATTTCCAGCTCTATCTGTAGATTCAACACAGAGATAATGAGTTTTTCCATCATTTAATATTACAAAGTCAGTTGAGAAATCAGGATCAGTTGGAACAGGATTCTCGGCAGAGTCGTTTATTACACAACTAGCCTTGCTAACAGTATTAGTTCCATATTCTATAGTTTTACATCCACTTTGACCTGCGCCATCTTCCTTACATTTAAAAATGACAGTTATACTATCTCCTGGACATTGGTCGTTGTCATCAAATGGAACATCATTACATACTAGTTCTATTTCCATATCGGGAGGGCTTGTATCAAAAATCCAAGCGGCATATAAATTGCTGGAGAATAGGAACAATGCCGTTACAATAAAAAATAAGACTAAAGCAGATATATATTTTGCTTTTTTAAACATGGATATATTTAAATACTAAAGGAAATATTTTAAGTATTCAAGTGTAAAAAAACTCAAGGCAGTTTTTATTGTGTTTATATAATCTCGCCATATTTTAATATTTGTCAAATATTTCATATAAATAGGATTTATTAATATTAAAATTAACTCTTGATTTATATATTCTTATCTGTATAATATTATGTACAAATATGCACATATTTGTATAAATTTTAAAACACTTATGAAAAAAAGACTTCTTTTTTATGAAATAAATAAATATATAAGTCATAAAAATTCCTTAATTATTACTGGTATGCGTCAAGTAGGGAAGACTACTTTAATGAAGCAAGTTTATGATTCCATTAATAGTAAAAATAAACTCTGGTTTGATTTTGATAATCCTTTAGATCAAAAGGTTTTTGAAAGTATAGATTTTAATAATATTTATTTGAACTTAGAGCAAATGGTAAAAGATAAAAATAAAAAAATATATGTTTTTATTGACGAAATACAAAACTATCCTATGATTACCAAAGTAATTAAATATTTTCTTGATTACTATTCAGTTAAATTCATAGTCACTGGATCATCAAATTTCTATTTAAAGAATCTCTTTCCAGAATCATTAAGTGGTCGTAAGTTTTTGTACTATCTTCCGCCATTAAGATTTAAAGAATATTTGTATTTTAAAGACAAACTATCTTTAAAAGAAGTTATGGGTAGTACTTTAAGCAGTGCTTTAAAACAGATAAGTATTTTTAAATTTAAAAAATATGAGCTTGATTATGATAATTATTTAAAATATGGTGGTTTTCCAGAGGTTGTTACTACAGAAAATAAACAAACAAAAAAAGAAATTCTCAAAAATATTATTACATCATTTTTTGAAAAAGACTTAAAAATCTTATCAGATCATAAAGACGTTAGGGAGCTGCGTGATTTAATGCTTCTTTTAGTACCTAGAGTTGGATCTATGCTTGATATTTCTAAAATTGCCAGCGAGCTAGGAATAAGAAGAATGAAAATTTATCAATATTTAGAGTTTTTACAAGGTGCTTTTATGATTAAATTATTACCAAAATACTCAAAAAGCATCGATCGCTCTATAGCTGGAGGGAAAAAAGTCTACTTTTCTGATACTGGACTACTTAATACTATTGGTAATGTTAATGATCCTCAGCTTTTAGAGAACGCAGTAGTTAATCAACTCTCTTACTATGGAGACCTTTCTTTTTATAATAAACGAAATACTGCTGAAATTGATATTATTCTAAATAAACAAATAGCTTTTGAAGTAAAGTTAAAAGGAGTAGAATCTGAATATATTAGGCTTAAAAAATTAACCCTTACTTTGGGATTGAAAAAATATTATTTAATCTCAAAGACATATATAAATAACAGAGGATATATTTCAGCCAGCAATTTGTAATATCTTACTCTTTCCTTTCGAAACAAGTCCCCAATATTCTTATTTTATCTTTTATCTTAAATTGGGGGGTGACATTTTTATCATGGCAAATATACCATTATCAAATTGACGTAACAAAACGAAGAATAACACACAAAAGATTATGTAAGGTATAATATATGATATGAAATCCTACTTGTGGGACTATGACGAAAAAGAATTAAAAAAAACAGAGAAAGGGAGAATTTTTCTTCTAGAGAGAAAGATTAATTATGGAATGGGTGATTATAGTAAAGAAAAAATCAAACTAAGCGACGTAAAGAAATATTGGGGGAAACTTCATTTGGAGCGTTTGCAAAAACGATTGTTCGAATTACTCATATGGGAAAAACATCAGTAATAACCAAAGAACAGCTATTAATTTTTGAAGAACTTGCTAAAGTTCCATTTATAAAGGACAACTTTTATTTTACAGGCGGAACCGCTTTAAGTGAATGTTATCTTCATCATAGATATTCAGATGATCTTGATTTTTTTACTGACAAAACGTTTGATACACAAACAACCTTTTCGATAATGGAATCAATTGCGCGCAAGCATAATTTGAAAGTAAATGCTCGATTTGTTGAAGTGACACACAAATTTCAATTAATATTCCCAAAAAAAAACACATTAAAAGTTGACTTTGGTGTATATCCGTATAAAAAAGTAGACAAAGAAAAAATATGGCAAGGATTACAGCTTGACAGCTTAAAAGATATTGCAACCAATAAAATGATAACAATATCCCAGCGCACTGATATTAAAGATTTTGTTGATTTGTATTTTCTCCTTCAAAAAAAATTTACCATATGGGATTTAGTTTATTCTTCAGAGTTAAAGTTTAGAATGAAACAAGATATATTGCTTCTTGCTGCAGACTTATTAAAAGTAGAGGATTTTACATTTCTTCCTCGAATGATAATAGACTGTAAGATTGATGATGTAAAATTATTCTACCACAATCTTGCCAAACGCCTTGGTTGTAAAGTGACAAAATAATTATTCCTTTCTTTCAAAATAAGCTTTTAATACTTGTTTTGCAATAGGAGCTGCAACATCTGATCCCTGTCCTCCCTCTTCAATAAGCACAGTTATTACAATTTCAGGATTGTTAACTGGTGCATACATTGTAAACCATGCATGGGGTATTCCTGACCCTTCAAAAGACTCTGCGGTACCTGTCTTACATGCAACGCGTGGTTTAAAATCAAAAAAAGGCCACCCTGTTCCTTTTGGTTCACAAGCTTGCTCCATCCCTTCTTGAATTAGCGACATTGTTTTTTTTGAAATAGGAAGCTTAGTACAATTTACATTCTCTTGACTAATTTTTAAAACTTCAGGTGGGCAAAGATATCCATTATTTGCAAATACACTTGTTGCTTGATTTACCTGCAAAGGAGTGCTGAGTAAATATCCCTGACCTATGGATAAATTATATGTGTCTCCTAAATACCATTGTTCTTTTATTACTTCTTCTTTCCAAAAAGGAGACGGTATACTTCCGGTACTTTCTTCAAACCCTATTCCTGTTTTTTCCCCATATCCAAGTATTTCTGCCCATTTTTTTATATTTTCAACTCCTAATCTCTCCCCTGCTTTGTAAAAATAAATATCATTTGAACGTTTTATTGCCTTTAGAATATTTACCATTCCTTCTACTTTGCCATATTCTAAAAAATACCAGTTTCCAAACGTCTGTGGTCCTGCTTTAATTGTTCCAGTGTCTTCTATAAGGGTTTTTTCAGTTATTTTTCCTTCTTCAAGAGCTCCAGTTGCAATAGCAAGCTTAAATATTGATCCAGGAGGATAAGATCCTTTAGTTATTCTATTAAATAATGGCTTATTTTCATCATCAAAATACTTTTTAATAGATTTTACATTTCCATTTTCAAAATCCTGAGGACTAAAAGAAGGAGATGATACAAACACAAGTATTTCTCCTGTTTTAGGCTTTGAAGCAATAATAACAGCCTTATTGTCTTTTATTAATTCATATGCTTTTTTCTGAAGTTCCCAGTCAAATGAAAGCTGGATATCTTTTCCATCTATAGGATTAATAATACTAATTGTTTTAATTTGTTTACCCTTAGCATCTGTTTCAACAAGCTTTTTTCCATGTTTTCCTCTTAAATCACATTCGTATAGTTTTTCAATACCCTTTTTTCCTATCTTGTCTCCTAATTTTATTTTATTAATGCATATATCATTTTTAATATCAGTTTTGTCTGCAGTTTGTATGTAGCCTACAAGATGAGCTATGTCTTCAGCTGATTTATAATATCTTTTTGATGTAAGTCGATCATTGTTTTCTTTATCTTCTGAAGGTTCGTTTTTAACAACAACAAATCCCTTTCTATCTATAATGCTTCCTCTTTTTGGATTTATAGTAATTTCTTTTATTCTATTTTCCTCAGACAGTCTTTTATAATACTCACCCTTTACAATAGTAAGCTGAAACAATCTAAATATTAAAACAACAAAAAGAATAATTACCATCATGATAAATACGAAAAGAAAGAATTGATTGAATTGCTGCTTATTTTCTCTACCCTTATCAAATCTTATACTTTCCCTTTCTCCCCTATTAATATTTAAGAATTTCATCATAGGGTCAGCTTACAAAATAGCCCTGAATAAATAAGGCTATCATTAATATATGAAAGATTAAAAATACAAAAGCAATTGCTGTTTTTACACACCTTGTTTTTATTGAAGATAAAACAATAAAAAATGAAAAAGAAAATAAAGCATAGCGGGGGAGTGAAGAAAAAGTACCTGTTAATGTTGGAAGAGTAATGTTTATTAATGAAAAAAGATTAAGCCCAAGTCTTGATGAAAAATATTTCATATCCTTCCTTTTTTTAAAAAGATTAATAAGTCCATAAATTAAGACAGAGAATATAATGACAAATACAATAAACTCAAATAAAGAAACATAGTATTGAAAATCATGGGCAGCAGTTAAAAATATCTTAATATATCTAAATATAACTCTAGGAAGTACAATAATCTCAGTTGTTCTATTTGCGCCAAAAGCAGGTTGGGAGTTAAAAAAGAAAAAAGCATCCCCAGTTGTTTTAAAAAGATAGTAACAGTAACTTGCAAAGCCTATTATAGGAGATAGAATTACAAGAAAATACTTTTTAATTTTATTTCTCAAACTTTCCTTTTCAAGAAATATTTTAACTAAAAATGGAATTAATATAAAAATTCCAATAAGACGTGTTAATGAACAAAAAAATGCAAATACTGCACTATGTGAATATTTCTTTTTTTGAAAAAAGTAAAGAGATGAAATAAAAGTAAGAAAAAATAGGCTTTCTGTATATACGGCTCCAAAAAAGAAAGAAGAGGGGAATATTATTAAAAAAATTAATGTCCAAACAACTTGCCTTTTATTTTTAAGTATAAGTTCAAGATATTTTTTAAAAACAAAAAGTCCAGTTAAAAAACAGACGTATGAAATAATAAGAGAGGAGATAAGGTAATTTTTAAAAACTAGCGAGAAGAATCTAATTAAAATAGGATAAAGAGGAAAAAAGGCCTGTTCATATTGTGAATATCCATTTTGTGCAATAAGCAAATAATGTATACCATCAAAATTTGCAAAAGAATATATCCATTGAGGCAGCAAATAATCTTTTAACAGTTCTTTATATGGGAAAAATCCAAGATAGGCAATAAAACTTGGAGAAAGATATGAAATTAATAGATCAAATATCCTAAAAATAACAAATAACACAATTAAGGCCATATCAATATTATACTTTAAATTCTAGATTCTGCTTTCAATATCCTTCATTATTTTAACAAACCCTTTAATATGGTCTTTAAAAAGAACAAATGAATTTCTTATTCTAGCCTCTCCTTCTTTAACAAATGATGATTCTGTAATTTTTAAATATTTATTATCATTTTTAGCGAGCTTAACATCAAAAAAATATGTTTTTCTTCCACACCTTAATATTTTTTTTATAATCACTTCCTGCTGTTGATTCATATATATCACCTCCTTTTTAATATTTATTAAGCGTTAATTTAAATAAATGTTAAAAGTAGAATTATTAAATGTCGATAGCGCATAATCTACAAAAATATGGTTTTAGATTGAGTTAATAATAATAGTAAATTAAAGTACTGAATATATAATTATGAATATTTTGGTAAAATATTTAGTGTCCGGGGCGTAGTTCAGATGGCTAGAATGTACGCATGGGGTGCGTAAGGTCGTGGGTTCGAGTCCCGCCGCCCCGACTGTTAAAATCAGGTACGTAGATATTAAAGTCACGTGATATTTTGGAAATTTTATTTCATTACTTAATAGTTGACACTACTTGTTTCTGGTGCATAAGTTTTAAACCGTATATAAGGAATATTGATACCTTGTTAAATAACAGGGTGAACTTTAAGGTAGCGAATTGACCGTCCACGGCCCAATCTTTCCAATAATCGCAATTCCATCAAGCGAGAAAGGGCTTGTTTAATAGTAACTTTTGGAATTTTGCCTTTAAGCTTCTTGTCTATTTCTAAAACGCTTAAAGTCTCATTTTTATCTGTCTTAAGCAGATCAAAAAGACGATAAACTTTTAATTGTTTTTCAGAAAGTAGTTTTTCCGGCTGTTCTTTTTCCATAAGTTGTTTTGCTTTTTTAGATTGTTCAATAAGCGTGTCTAAAAAGAAGTTAACCCAAGGAGTGATATTCTCGTTTTTAGTCTTATGATTTTTCTGGGTGGAGCGAAGTGCTAAATAATAATCTGTTTGATTATCCTCAATAATTTCTTCTAAAGAAACATAAGGAATGTAGCCATAGCCGGTTTTAAGAAGTAGAAAATTAGTCAAAGCGCGTGAAAGACGGCCATTACCATCATGGAATGGGTGAGTGGCTAAAAATTCAAAGACGAAATTAGCAATAATAAGCAAGGGATGAAATTCTACTTCTTTTTTTTGTGCAGTATCTTCTGTCTTGGTGGGGTGGCGCAGGAAATTTATTTGCTTTTGCGTCCAGAAAAGAATATCATCAACTTCTTTTTTTACTAAGTAAGGAGGGGTTGGTTTAAAAAGTACAATCTCTTTACCTTTTTCATTTTTTGCAATAACAATGTTGTCACTAGTTTTATATTTTCCTCGATGTCGTTGGTCTTTTTTAGAAAACTTAAGCATAATACTGTGGAACTGTAAAATTTGGCCCTCGGTTAACTTAAGAGCTTTATAATTATCAAAAATTCTTCCTAAAAGGTCAGCATAACCAGCCACCTCTTCTTGATCTCGGCCTTTTGGCGGTCGTGATTTTAATCCACGCAAAAGTCGGGCAATTTCCTCATCACTTATTTTTGCGCCTTCAATACGAGTAGAAGCACCAGTACTGGTAATAATTACTGACTTTTTAAGTCGGCCTAAAATTTGCGGACTCAAACGCAAACTTCCTTGCCAAAGTCCTTTAAATTCATCAATCTTGGCAATCTTGTTAAGAATGCTAAAAGAAAGCTTAATCTGTTTTGCAAGTCTGTTTTTTATCATATTAATCGTATATATCTAACTATATTCTATTATATATGATAGTATTTGATTGTCAAATGAAAAATGGTTAAATTGTTCACAGATAAATCAAACAAAATATTTTCTAAATAATGTTTGTTTTGTTTTCTGTTAAAATTATGCAAGAATTTAGCTCGAATGAAAAAGATTTTTAAAAGCGAAAATTGCGAGGCGTCGAAAAAATAGGATTAGAATTCTTTTCAGAGGGATTTATTAATTTAAACCTTATCCTATTTTAATTAACACTTAAAAGATTAAAGAGGAAAACAATTATGAAATACAAACGTACAACATTATTTTTTGTAATTCTTTTAGTTTTATTCCTTTTTAATGTAAGTGAAAGCTTTGCAAATGAATTTTTTCAAAATAATAAATTTGGGATGTCTTTACTTCAACCTACTTATGAAGATTTTAA
>CAZHJA010000038.1:0-9151 GCA_964532865.1 uncultured Gammaproteobacteria bacterium | reverse complement strand
GAAAGTTCAAAAACTAAAACAGGAACAATAAAAGTTAAAGCAAAGACTAATTTGGAAAAAAGCGTGGAGAAGGTTGCCTCCCATATCTCTTTAACTGAATATTTATTTTGAGACTCTTGAGAAATATGAATACCCAAAGCATCAGAAAAAGCGTCAGCAATAGCAATACTTAAAATACCACCCATAACAGCTAATTTTGAATGTGTCCCTGAATAAAGACCAACCATCAACCCAAGAGTTGTAACTATCCCAGAAGTTAAACCAAAACTTAAGCCTGTTTTTAATGATTGCTTCATTTGATTATATTTTACCTATTTTTATTAACTAAATAACTCTTAAATTCTTTTACTAAATTTTCTTTTTCTAAATGTGTTAGTTTTTTTAGTTTATATTCACGTTTCAAAGCCTTGCTTAATGTTAAATGCTTTTCAAAATACTTTAGTATTACAGGTCTTTTGCTGTTTGTATATTTTGCTCCTTTACTAGAGTTATTATGGTGTTTTATTCTTTGCTTTAAATCTTTTGTATAGCCACAATAATAGGTATTGTCTATGCACTGAACTATATAAACATAATAAGGCATATTGTTATAATACTAACCCTTAAACTGTCTACTTATATCTTCTACCGGGCTTTCTAAAATCGTTTTTTGGTTCAAGTCCTTTATAAAATCTTCTCATTGGTTCTTTTCTTCCCCAATAATCATTTAGCCCTAGTCTGTCAATAAGAAAACCCGCAAACAAAACAGCCAAAATAAAAGATATTATTATTAGTGTAAGATTTTTTTTATAGGAAAAATCATATTTTTTCAAAAGTTGTATTCCCAATATTATTCCGATAAATGCCAAAATAGGCATCCACCATGGAAAATTTTCAATCATTACCTGTAGCCTCCAATAAGCCATTGGACCATGTCTTCTTAAGGCAAAAGCTGTTAAGTTAATTAAAAATATAACCCCAATACTTAATGCCACAAAACTACTAAAAAGCAATAGAGAGCCTGCTACAAAATACCATTTAGGCTTCATTGTAATCTTCCCAGTTTTTACCTGAGACATGATTTTTTCTTCTAGTTTTAGTTTACTTTTTTTCTTTGACATATTTTTTTCATTATTAATTTAGCTCTATTAATTCTAGTCCCTACCGTTCCTATTGGAATTCGTAAAATGTCGCTAATTTCACCATATGACTTCTCCTCTAAATAATATAGACTTAATGGCTCTTTATACAATAAAGACATTTCATCAAGACAACTTCTTGTTATTTTTATAATTTCATTTTGAGCATATTCTTTTTCAATATCCATGCCACTATCAAAATTAATATTTTCAAAAAGTGGTTTTTCTTTTTTGTATTTATTTATTAAATTAATAGCTTCATTATGAACAATTCGATAAATCCAGCTTGAAAACTTTTGTTTAACATTAAAACTATTAAGGTTAATATATGCTTTGATAAACGCATCCTGAACTACATTTGAAGCTCTACTTTCATCATTAATTAAATATTTTGCATACCTCATAAGTTTTTTTTGATAGCGCTTTATAATCTCAGCATAAACCTCTTTGTTTTTAGTTCTGGTAATTGTAACAATTTCCTCGTCAGAAAGTTTAGAAATATCAACCATAGTTTTATAATTATACATTTGTACATGATGTTTTATTTGCCAGTCATTTATCTCAATGCCTAAGCCCCCACGTTAACTATGGGGGCAAGACTTTACGCTTACTGTTTATTTTTTCCTCTTAGACCTTGGCCTCCATTTTTTCCTGAGCCATTTTTCAAGCCTAATCCCAACTCCTCTCTTATTTGCTTAGCTTCATCCATTTTACCTTGTTCTGCAAGTTCATGGGCTTGTGCAAATTTAGCAAAGTTGCCTTCATTAATTACCTGCATTACTCTACCTTTTCCCTGCATTAAGTTTTTCCAGGCTTGATAATCATTATTTTCAAAAGCCTGTTCCATTTCTTGATGGCGTTCTTCGCTACAATCAGGACCTTTAACACTTGGGTCGCCTCGATAAGCATCTGCTAATTCAGGAAGCATAAATAAACCTCCTAAAATTAAAGCTGTAACTCCTAATGCTAATATTGTTTTTTTCATATTTGTTCACCTCCTTTCTACTATTAATACAAATAGGTCCTTGTTTTTCTTTCAATGAAAGAAACTAACATCCAGACTTGTATTAATTAGTAGGAGGAATATATATGAAACATAAAATTTTTCTTTTTCTGATAAATCTAGTTTTTATAAGTTTATTAATATTAATAATAGGTAATAAAGAATTGTTTGGTGAAATATATGCATGGGATAATTGTCCCAAAGGTATGGTTAATGATGAATATCCTGGTAGTTGTCCACTATATGTGGATACAGATGAAAATGGAATATGCGACCATTCTGAACCCGCACCAAAAGACAGAGTTGATAATCAAGATTTGAATAAAGAGACAATAGAAAAACAAATAGAAGATCCCATTATTCTTGATAACAATAAAAAAGATAAAGATACATTAACTAATAATGTCATTTTATTTTTGTCAATTTTTATACCCTTAATTGTTCTTTTAACATATGCAGGCTTATATAAAATCAAACAAAGTAAAAAAACATGATAAAAACAAAATCTGGAAATATAATTTTAGTAACTTCATTAATAATAACCATAATTTTATGGTTAATGTTTCAGTTTAAATTAGAAGAATTTCCTTTATTTTTTTTAGTTCAATTAACCCAAATCACAGCACTTATTGGAACTCTTCTTCTTTCTTGGAGCATGCTTCTTATGACACGCTTAAATTTTCTTGAAAGGCTTTTTGATGGTTTAGACAAGGTTTACAAAACACACAAAAATGTAAGTATCTGGGGCATGATAATAATTACGCTACATATAGTTATCTTGGCCATTCAAAGGGTTCCAAATTTCAGCAGTGCTATAAAAATCTTTTTCCCTGTACATAACCAGACTTATATAAATCTGGGGGTTTGGAGTTTTTGGCTATTTGTATTTTTTGTCTTAACTACTCTTCTTATGAAGAAAATCAAATTACCATATCATATTTGGAAATACTTGCACAAAGCAACTGGAATAGCCTTGATACTAGCTTTCATTCATATAATTTTAAATCCTGGGGATATTTCTTCTATATCTGTTCTTAATATCTGGCTTTTATTTACAACAGGTACAGGAATTGCCAGTTGGATATATTTTGAATTTTTTTATAAATTGCTTGCTGTAAGTTATTATTACCGCGTAACAAAAATTAAAAAGGAAAGTGAAGTATTTAAAATACAACTTGCCCCTGTAGATAAAAAAATGAAATATAAGCCAGGGCAGTTTGCTTATCTTTCTTTTATAAATAGCAAACTAAGTCGGGAAATTCATCCATTTACTATAACCTCGCACCCTGATGAAAACGAACTTTCTTTTGCCATCAAGGTTTTAGGCGACTATACAAAAACTCTAGATAAATTAAAAATTAATGATATTGCTCGTATTTGGGGCCCTTATGGTAGCTTTGCTAATAAATTCCTTAAATTTAATAAAGATGCGATATTCATTGGGGGCGGAATAGGAATAGCTCCTTTTATAAGCATGATTAAGGAAGCAAATAAAAAACCAATTAATAATAGAAGGCTAAGTATTTTTTATTGTACAAAGTATAAATGTGAAGCTTGTTTTGATAATGACTTTAAAAAAGATGCACAAAAAAACCTGAATATTTCCTATTTGAATAAATGCTCTCGTGAAGGAGGTCGACTAACAATTCCTGAAATTATAAAGAGAGTAAGAGAAATCAATAATACTCTTATATATATTTGCGGACCAAATAGAATGGCCGACCCTTTAAAGAAAAACTTAATTATCCATGGTTTTCCAAAGACTAATATTATTAGTGAAAGCTTTGGTTTATTATAAAATCAAATTTTATTGTCTTAATCTATGCTTTTTATATCTGAGCTGTTAAAACAAATCAGAACTCATACTTGCTGTTGCATTGGTAGTGTGTTAATATAGCTATGTATGGGAAAATTTAATCAAGACAATAGGTCGGGATCAAAAAGAGACTTTGAACAAAGAGATTTCGGAAAACAAAGTTTTAGCAGCGATGACAGAAGAAGAAAAATGTATAAAGCCATTTGTAGCAGTTGTGGAAAGAATTGTGAAGTTCCTTTTAAGCCAACTGGTAATAAACCTGTTTACTGCAATGAATGTTTCAAAAAAAACAATGTTGGTGATTCAAGAAGATTCCAAGACAGAAACTTAAGAAGGCCTAATTTTGAGAAAAGATATGAATCAAGACCACAAAACAACGAACAGTTTGAGATAATTAACCATAAATTGGACAAAATGTTAAAGATACTTACAGCTATCTTCAATGAAGAAAAGGAAATACAAGAAAAACCTAAAAAAAGAACAATCATTGCTAAAAAGAAAACAAAAAAACATAAAAATAAATCTCCAGTTACAAAAGAATAATCCTACTCCTTTATTCTATGATTAATTTAATCCTTGAAATTCTCTATTGTGTATACACCTATTTTGTATAATTTCTATATCATTTAATTTCCTATCATAAACTCAACTACATCATTCTTCATCATTTCATAATCTTTCCCTTCAAATCTTACCTTTCCTTTTTCGGCACATTTCTTCCATCCTCCAAAATCAATAAAATCGTTATAGTTACAAATTTTAACTTTAATAAATTTCTTTTCAAAATCAGTATGAATAACTGCTGCAGCCTGTGGTGCTTTAATCCCCTTTGTAATCGTCCAAGCTCTAACTTCTATTACTCCTGCTGTCAAAAAACTGATTAAGTTTAACTTTTCATAAGCAACTCTTATAAATTTCTCTAAACCTGTTTCTTTGATTTGTGCCGTCTGAAGATATTCTTGTCGTTCTTCTTCAGAAAAACCTGCCAAATCCTCCTCCATCTTGGCACAAATTATCAATCTATTTCTCTTACTTGTTCTTTCCTTTAATCGTTCATCTCTCTCTCCAACGTTAAAAACTTTAATTTCCTCTTTGGCTGTTAATAAACACAAATCTCTAACTATCTCTAATTCACTACTTAAAAGTATGTCTCTTGCTTTTTTACCTTTATTTAACCCTTGATACAATTTCTCTAGTACTTCTTGTCTCTTTTTATCTTCTTGTGTTTTAACCTTATTTACTTTTACATTTTTTGTTTTTTCTACTGTCTCTAAATCCTTTAAAATCAATTCCTCAGTAACAATTTCATAATCAGTTTTTGGATTAATACCACCTTCTTTTATAATTTCTTTATCTTCAAAATCTCTTAATAAATTGATAATTAAATCTACTTCTCTAACGTGTGCTAAAAACTTGTTCCCTAAACCCTCTCCTTTTGCCGCTCCCTTAACTAAGCCTGCAATATCAACAAACTTTATAGTTGCAGGTCTAAGCGGTGGTAAAACTTCTAATCCTTCAAACACTTTAATGACTTTAGCTAACTTGTTTAGTCGATTATCTGGTACTGGTACTATCCCAATGTTTGGCTCCACAGTTGCAAATGGATAATTAGCCGCTAGCGCTGCTTGTTTTTTAAGAAGAGCATTAAATAAGGTTGATTTCCCCACGTTTGGTAACCCTACAATTCCACAAGATAAATTCATGAACATATTGTAACAAAATTAAACAAAGATGAATAAGTTAAAAAATATTATTAATACCTCTATATCAAAACAAATCGCCAATTTATTATCTTTAAAGTCATACTCTTTAATACATAATTTTCTATGTTGATAATGGGCTTATAAGAAAGATTTCATATTAAACAGGAAAAAACATAGAAAAGATCTTCTTTTAAAAAAAGAGTGTGTTCTATATACGTTTAATATAGGTAGCTTATTGCAGTTTAAGGGCTTGTAGCCAACCCATCAATTTTCCAAATATCTGTTTCTTTTACAATTACAACCCAGCGGATATTGGGATTGTCTTGCCAACCATAATAAGGAATAGGAGCGTTGGCTGCTTCTGAAGAAACGTAAGTTTCCAAAGTAGTTTTATAAACATGCTTATAATCAGTCCAGTTTTCAGGCATGGAAGCTTCAATTTTTTGAATATTAATTGATTTAATTGCATTGAATTGAACTCCCCAAGCCTGTTTTGTACTATCGTTGGAAATGTTTGCTTGACTCATCATCATAACAGCATCATTTATATGATGTTCATTTATTAATTCAAAAAATGTTCTAATTACGTCTTCTTCTTTGAGTAGTGGAACTGTAGTATGCGTTAGTTCTATTGTTGGAGAGATTGCCTGAGTTTCTTGAGAACTAGGTTGTAGGTTTGGTGACATAGTTGGGGTTGGTATTGTAGGTTTTCTTTGTAAATATTTAAAGCCAGCAAAACCAACTCCAGAAACTAAAAGAACAATAATTAAAATCGGTAACCAAATAATTCCTTTTCGCATTAGCTTTATTATATACCTTAAAATTAGAAGTTGTGATTTTTTAAATAGTTATAAATTAGCGAGTAAAATCAACCAGCTATGAAAAGTTACTAGAGCTACAATTATAATTGCTAAAATTTATATGACTTAAAAAGAAGTTTAAGAATATTAAGTGGCAACTAACTTCCCTGAGTGGACAAAGAATATAATTTTCCATTTCAACCTGGGAATTTTTACATTTTCTTTGATTTTTGTTAATAAAAATATGTTCCAAGTAGAATAAATGATTGGCTTGGGACATCAAACCAAAAGGAGACTTTTCTTTCGCTTTGATTTTTCTTGGCATTGACAATAAGCAAATTGGGGGCAGCCCAACCAGTCACATCTAATATAGTATAGTCAGATACTTTTTTTTTAAATAATGACTGAATGTTCAAATATTGAGAACTGTCTGAGAAACTATCCCCGGAAGTAAAAAAAACATAGTAATTATTTACTGTTGGAGAGGCTTCTTTGATAAAAACATAAATGTTATCGGGAGACCAGGTATTATACGGTATTGATAAGTTTTGAGATAAAACTTCTTCTTTTTTAAAAATAAGCTGCTTGGTTTCTTCCGACTTGATTGAAGTAAAAAAAGAATTTCTAAAATTATCCTTTATCTGCTGTCTTTCCATTGTAAATGTTCTTGTACCATCTGGCGAATCCATTGATGTTGTCTTAATAGGACTTGGAATAATAATTGTTGGCGTGGGCGTCAGAAAATCAGGCAGAGCAGAAAAAATACGACTATCAATCTTATTATTTTGGAATGTGAGAAAGACTAAGCTTGCGACTGTTCCTAGAATAATAAAAAAAAGTGTTTTTGATTCTTTTTTTAATACTGACATATTTTAAGAACTTAAATTTTTGATTCGTCAAAAACTGTTACTTTTGTTCCCGGATTTTTATTATCAGCACGAGTGATATTACCGATGGTTTGTGGATTTGCCCATTCATATAGTTTTGCTACGTCGGTAGTTTTCATATTGACACAACCATGGCTCATTGGGTGACCAAAATTATTATGCCAGTAGGTGCCATGCAGGCTAAATCCTGCGCTTGCGGGTATCTGATTGTTTCCATAATACATGACATAAGGAATATTAGGGAGATTATAATAATCATCTCCGCTCCCCCCGCTCATCCTTGTTGACCGAAGTTTTGTCCTGATCGTAAAATCTCCTTTGGGTGTTTTCCCCCATAAACCAGATGAAATTGGCGTCTGCATAAACAAGGTTTTTCCTTCGTAAGCAGACAGTGTTTGGGTTGTAAGATTGACATAAATATGTTTTTCTCCAGTTGATTTTCTTGTTCCTAGCACCGATGTTTGAGTTTCGGCTTGTGAAAGATTAATGTTTGGGACTATAACTTTTTGATTATGAAATATCCCAACAGCATTATTTTCAACCTTTAGCTTGAAACTTTCTTCACGACTTAGACTATTGGCACAAATTGTTGGAGATTTTTTAGAAATTACTGGATAAATTAAGACTACTAATCCAATAACGATAACTAAACTAATTAAACCTCTTTTCACACAATTAGTATATTAAAGAAAAAGGTGATTGTAAAGACTATTAGTTAAGCTGTTCCACTTTTATATTCAAGGCGTCTTTATCATGAGTAAAAACAAAGGCAATGGTTTTGCTACGGTTATTAGTAATGTATAAATTTTGAAGGGTGCTTGTGCTTGAATTATCTGGTGAATAGTAGACAGACACACCATGCTCTTTCGGTACATCGGCAATTGTGGCAAAATCATGACGTGTTGGCGCCTCTGATTGAAGCCCAGCATTTTTGGAAACAACATGCATAAAAGAGGCCAAATGACAAACACCATCTCCCACTAACCATCCATCGGATTTAAAACCTTCGCTTGTTACAAAATGAGCATTGGTGGTTGAGACGACTTTCCCTTTGTATTTGTCCAGAGTGGTATCGTGAAATGCAAAAGTTTGTCCTGGCTTGAGAATTAATTTATTGACACTTGGGGCTTTTACTGTATCCCAAGAGATTGTTTCGCCTTTTTTTACTTTTCCACCCATATATGCTAAAGTCAGCAATATATTATCTGAAAATACATTATTAACATAAGGGTCCCCATATCTGTTTGATAATGAGTATGTCGCCTGTGAAAGTACTTTATTTGTATGCGTTGCAGGCGGTCTGGACAGCAACATAACTACCACAAGAATCACGCCTAAAAGTTTGTTTATCATATGATTAGAAGTATAATTATACAATACTATAGGATATTTATCAACCTATCTTATTTCAATAAAGAGAAGGGTTTTTATACCACTTTATATAAAAACTTAATTAGTTATATTAAGTGCCAGCTAGCTCCCCCTAGTTGACCTATTCCGCAACAAGAAAGTAGAGCTTCATATTGATTTTGACAGATTAAAAATCCTTTATGCCAACCTTAACATCTTTGCCCCCACTAGTAGTATAATTTAGGGGCTATGACGGTTGAACTTAAAACTAATGAGACAATTATTATAACCGAACTTATTATGCCCAGCATTTTAAATCTAAATAATGGCCTAAGTTTGGAACAGGAATTTAATTTCAGAAGAAAAATTAGAGAAAACGAAGGTGCTTTGGAAGTTTTAGTGCATCCATACTATAATGATTGGGGTGTACCCCGTATACTAAGAACATATTCTACGAGAATAATTAAAAGTTAA
>CAZHJA010000037.1:0-9437 GCA_964532865.1 uncultured Gammaproteobacteria bacterium | reverse complement strand
ATTTTATTAAATCTAATATTTATAATTCTTTTTATAGAAAGCCCAATAAAATATACCACTGATGGAATTACAGTATATGTTCTTATCATATTTGGATTTTCCCAAGAATAAGTCATAAGGGCTGGAATAAGTGATAGAGAAAAATATAATACAAAGAATTTATTATAGAATTGGGAGAAGTTTTTTATCGCTAAAAATAATCCAATAGAAAATAATATCGCAAGTATAGGGTTTAAAGCAGGTTTTCCAGGATAATTATGTCTTCCATTTATATCTCCCTTAATACCAAACATAAGTGCAGTTTTGTAGATATTTTCACCCAAACCTGTTATTTTTTCATTTATTGTCATCTCATGATTTCTTAAGAAAAAAAGCTGATCTATACGTGTATCTTTTACTTTTGAAAGATAAATATTTAATGGTGCAATAAGAATGATAAAAGGAATAATAAAAAGCACTATTTTATATATTATTTTCTTAAATGTTTGTCTATTTACTTTTATGTCTTTTTTAATTCCTTTTAAAATTAAAAAAAGTAAAGGGAGCGCAAAAAATATTCTTCCTGCGGTATATGAATTATATGCAAGTCCTGCAAATGCTCCCGAAAAGACTAAAAGATGTATTTTTTTTAAATTGTTAAAGTATTTAAGAAGAAAAAATATTGATGCAAGTTCTAGGAATAATAGGAGAGTTGGTTCAAATGAGAAGCGTGCAAAATTAAAAAACCATCTTAATGAAAGGAAAATTATTGTAAGTAAAAATGGGAGAGTAGAAAGCCAACGCCTTTTATTACTACTACTACTTAGACTATTATCGTAATTATTCTCTTTATTATTAAAGACATGTTTCATTATTAAATAAAAAAGAGGAACACATAATACTCCAAACATGGCAGAAGGAAAGCGTAGTGCAAAGCTGGTAATTCCAAATATTTTAAAAGAGGCAAGAATAATGTAAAAGTAGAAAGTTGCATGTCCTGTTGCAAGAAGACTAAATGGAGCATAAGGCTTTTTATCTAAAGAAAGAGCTAGCTTTGCAAATTCTACTTCATCATATGCTAGATTTTTAGGAATTTCATTAAATTTAAAAAAAACAATTAAGGAGGAGAGTATTAAAAGAATAATTATTTCTATGTATTTTCTTTTCATTTCTTACTATATTTTTTCTTTAAGTCATAATATTTAATTTTTAAAATATCTTTTAAAGTTTCAATTGAGTCATTAAGAAAATTTACATTTTTTGTTTCAACATGCTTCCAAATAACAGGTACCTCTTTTATTTTATATCCATACTTTTGAGCCAAAAAGATAAATTCAAGATCAAATCCTGCAGAAATAGATGATCCTTTAATATCTTTGTTATTTTTAAAAACAATAAGTCTTTGAATAATATTCTTTGCAATTTCAGTATTAAACATTTTAAATCCGCATTGTGTATCTCTTATTCCTTTTAAACCAATTATAAAATTTCGAATTATAATAAACCCAAGTGCCATAGCTTTTCTTAAAAAAGGAGCACCTTTTCTTTGAGTGCTTCTTGAGCCTATAATAATTTCATACCCTTTTTTGGTTTGAGATATTAATTTATCTGCTTCTTCTAAAGGAGTTGCCAAGTCAATGTCTGAAAATAATACATATTCTCCTTTAGCATTCTTAATTCCTTTTATAACAGTAAATGCTTTTCCTTGATGAGGATTATTAATAAGTTTGAACTTTGAATATTTTGAAAGATATAATTTTTTAATTATTTCTCTTGAATTATCTGTTGATCCATCATCTACAATAAGTATTTCTGAAAATCTACTATCTTTAGAAGTAAAATTGCCAATTTTATCAAGTACTCCTTTTTGTATATTTACCTCCTCGTTATAGCACGGAATAACAAGAGATATATTAATATTATCTGTCATGGATAAGCTTGAAAACTTCAATATTTTTAATACTCCATATTTTATCAATTTTTGCCTTACCAAACATGGAAATATTCCAAGAAGGAGAATTTATTACAAGGCATGGTTTTGTATTGCATAGTACAAACATTTGATCTGTAATTTCATGATTTTCTCTATTTACTGGTACTTGTCCCTTAAGTTCAAGAAAATATAGATAATTGTCTTCTGAAAAGTCAACGGGCCATGTTGAAATATTAAAAGGCTTACTGCCTATTTTTTCGCTTAAGAATTCTGCAACTTTTTTTGAATGTCCTATTTGATTTTGAGATTTATTAAAAAGAAAATTATAGTTTTTAGCATTAAAAAAGATATATATAATCACGAAAAATATTATTAAAATATTTTTAAAAGTAGAGTCTTTTTTAAATGATATTAATATAAAAGAAATAATAAGAAAAAAGCTTAAATATATTTGACCATAATAATGAGGATGATTAGGGCTATTAAGAAGGGTAAAAAAAATCATAAAGGAAATAAAGTTTACTGCATGAATTAAAATAAAAAGCCGTTGATGATATTTTTTTGTATGAATACGTGAAAATAATACTAAAAGTATAAATATTAAGATAATTAATGCAATTATGCTTGGGACTTGTATTTTGGCTAGTGCAGAGAAAAAACCATTGTTGACTTCTAGTAAGCGGGATAAAAAAGATGCTTTTTGAACAATCTTTTGTTCTGTAAATAGTTTTATGAAATTTGTGCTGTTTAGAAAATTATGACGAATATCAAAAAGTATAAGCGGGATGTTCCAAAATAGAAAAGAGAAAAAAGCACATATTATTTGAAGAATAAATATTGTCTTTTTTTTTGTTTTTAATAAATGAGTAATTGAAAAAAAAAGTATCGGGATAATTAATAATGCACTTAAATAATGAAGTTGAAAGCAAAATGATAAAAAAGAGCCAAAGAGAACTGCAAAAAGATATTTTTTGTCTTTTAGAGTTTTATAGAAAAAATAAAGAGTAAAAAAGGAAAAAATTGGAAGAAGATTAGGATTCCAAGAGAATCTTGAGTTTTCAATTTGAATATATGAAAAGCCTGCAAATATTAAAAATAAAAGAGCAGTTTTTTTACTTAATTCATGTTTTACTGCAATATAGCTTGCAATAAGTCCTATTATTGAAAGAAATGCAACGCCAAATGCAAGGCCTACTGGATTAAAGTTAAAAAGCGCCAAGAAAGGTGATATAAGATAATAGTAAAAAGGGCCTAAAAATACCTGTCCTATTGAAGTTGGAGCTCCAATAGCAGGGAAGTGTTCTAAAGTTACAATTCTTTTTATAATAATTGCATCTCTTCCCTGATCACTTAAAAACATTGCAAAGTCATTTAAGCGATAAAGTCTTAAAAATGATAGTATTATAATAAGAAATATTAAAGGAATATTTTTTGATACAATTATTTTTATGTTTTTGAAAAAATACAAGAGCATATTCGTATATTTTACTTTAATTTTTGCATGTTTACTAAGTACATTTATTTTGTGGCTTCCTTTTATTCTTAGAATTCCGTCGTGGTTTGGGATAAATATTGACTTAAATAATTTCTTGTATATTTATAAAAACTATGATGGTATTTTATATATCATCCCTGCTAAAACATTATATAATCCCGGTCTTATTCAGGAAATTTCTCAAAGTTTAATGAAGCCTTTATATTATGCAGCTCATTTGCCTTTATATCCTGTTTTTATTCGCGTTTTTTCATACATTTTTGGATATTTAAAATCTATGATTTTTGTTAATGTTTTATTTACTTGTATCTTGGCCTGCTTTTTTTATTTTTTTGTTAAAAAACTAAAAATATCTGAAAAACCTATTGCTTTAACTATTGTTTTTCTATTTCTCCCAAGGTTTTTAACTGTAAGATCTGTTGGAGCTCCAGAGAGCTTGTTTATTTTTCTTATTCTTGCCTCATTATTTTTCTTTGAAAAAAAGAAATATTTTGTAGCTTGTCTTTTAGGTGGTTTATCTGCAATGACTAAGACGCCTGGCATCCTTCTTTTTATTGTATATGTTTTTGTTTTTATTGAAGAGTACTTAAATAAGAAAAAAGTAAACTGGAATTTCTTGTTTACTATATTTATTCCAATTGGACTATTGCTTGTTTTTTTACTTTATTTTTTTCAATATGGAGATTTTTTTGCGTATTTTCACACAGGAGGAATTGTTCCAATGAGTTTTCCTTTTTCTGTTTTTAATCATGGCTTAAAATGGGTAGGTACTGTTTGGCTTGAAGATATTATTTTCTACTTTTTTATTTACGCGCTAACAGTAGTAACTTTAAAAAAATCAAAATACAGAAGCTTTTTTTATTTTTCTCTTGTTTTTCTAACAGCTTCTATTCTTGTTCAGCATAGGGATATTGCAAGATATACTTTACCTATTTGGCCAATAGCTGTAATTGCTTTTGAGAAGTTTTTTACTTCAAGAAGGTTTTTGGCTGTTTTTATTATTCTTTTGCCTGCTATATATATGTACGCTTGGAATTTTATGACTCAAAATTATATGCCAATTTCTGACTGGACCCCCTTTTTATAACCACCTTTTTATGATATATTAGTGATTATGCTCAATTTTTTAAAGAGACGGTGGTATTTTATTGTAATTATACTTATTGTCATTGCAGGAGTATATTATCTTCAAAAGACTACAAAAGAAAAAAAGGAAAAAGAAGAAATGTATACAGTAAAACGTCAGGACTTAAAAGACGTGCTTACTATTTCAGGTGAAATTGATGCAGAAGAAAAAGCAAATCTTAGATTTAAGGCTTCAGGCAAATTAACATGGGTAGGAGTAAAAGTAGGAGATTATGTTAAAAAATATCAGGGCATAGCCTCTCTTGATCAGAAAGAGCTAAAGAAAAATATGCAAAAGAGCTTAAATACATATATCCAAAAGCGTGATGACTATGATCAATCAGAAGATGATTATGATCCTGAACTTGAAGAGAGAAGTGTTGGAGATGAATATGTAAGGTTAATAAGGCAAGAACAAATGGATTTAAATAATGCGGTGCTTGATGTTGAGCTTCAAGACATTTCAATGAAATATTCATATTTGTATACTCCCATAGAAGGCATTGTTACTTTTGTTGAAGTTCCAAATGCAGGAGTAAACATTACCGCAGCTACAGCTGATTTTGACATTGTAAATCCAAGCACTATATACTTTTCAGCAACTGCAGATCAAACTGAAGTAATTAAGCTTAAAGAAGGATTGTCATCTGTGCTCATTTTAGATTCATATCCTGATAAAGAACTGAAAGGTGAAATATATGCTATTTCCTTTACTCCAAAATCAGGGGAAACCGGAACGATGTATGAAGTTAAGCTTAAGATGAATGATACAAATGAAGATTATAAATACAAAATGGGAATGACAGGAGATGCAACCTTTAAGTTAAAAGAAATAAAGAATGTTATTGCGGTTCCAAGCTCATATATTAAAGGAAAAGGAGAAAAGCAATATGTTTATGTTGATAAAGATAGGAAAAAGCAGAAAGTAATTGTAAAGACAGGTGATGAGATTGATAATATGACAGAAATTAAACAAGGCTTGAAAGAAGGAGACTTATTGTATTAGTATGATTATTTTAAAAAATATTTGGAAGGAATACAAGCTTGATCATGAACTTGTTTTTACAGCTTTAAAACAAATAAATCTTAAAATTGAGAAAGGAGAACTTCTTTCTATTATTGGTCCTTCAGGAAGCGGGAAATCTACACTTATGCATTTAATTGGACTTTTAGATCATCCAACAAGAGGAAGTATTTCCTTTGAGGGAAAAGACATATCAAAATTAAGTGATGATAAAATCTCAATGTTAAGAAATGAATATATTGGTTTTGTTTTTCAGCAGTTTAATTTGATAAATAATCTTACTGTTTTGGAAAATATATTGCTCCCTACAATTTATACGAGGAAAAAGCTTAAATATAATCCAAAAGAAAGGGCTTTGGAGATAATAGAGAAATTTGGATTAAAAGGAAAAGAAACTTCTTATCCAAATAAAATATCCGGAGGACAACAACAAAGGGTTGCAATGGCAAGATCTTTGATTATGACACCAGATTTGATTCTTGCAGATGAGCCAACTGGAAATCTTGATACAAAAAGCGGAAAAGAAATCTTAAAGCTTTTAATAGAACTTAATAATCAAGAAAAAATTACTGTAATTATTGTAACTCATGATCAATATGTTGCAGATATTACAAAAAGACAGATAAAAATTATTGATGGAGAAATTGTATGACATATATTTCATTTATTATAAAATCAGCATTTTCTGATTTATTGCGAAATAAGCTGCGGACGGCTTTAACGTCTTTGGGAATTTTAATAGGAGTTTCATCTGTTGTTTTACTTTTAGGATTTGGTTTGGGATTAAAGGAATACATAAGACAGCAGTTTGAAAGCATGGGAACAAATAATATATATGTAATGCCAGGAAATGTTCTAGGTGAAGGAGGAGGAATGGATATGAGAAGCTCCTTTGGAGGTGTGTCTTTTGATGAGAAAGATTATATTGATTTAAAAAAAATACGAGAGGTTACATATGTTATTCCATTTTCTATGAAAACTGTAAAATCAGAAGCAAATGGAAACACGGAATACTCTAGTCTTTATGGAACATCAGAAGATGTTTTTGAAGGTCTTAATTTGAAAGTTGAAGATGGAATTGCATTTGATAAGGCAAATGTTAATAAAAGAAGCAAGGTTGTTGTTTTGGGTTATAAACTAGCTAAAGAATTATATAGCAATTCTCAATTAGCTCTTGATAGCAAGATTAGAATTAATGACATGTCGTTTAAAGTTATTGGCGTTTTAGAGGAAAAAGGAGGAGGAGGACTCGGGGGAGATCAATTTGATATGGCAGTATATATGCCATATAAAAGTGCATACGTTTTTAATCCTGATAAAGATTTTCTTGAAATGGTTGTAACTGCAAAAGACGAGGAGTCTGTTCCAATTGTCAAAAATAAAATTGAGGAAGCCTTATTAAAAAGATATGAAGAAGAAGATTTTTCTGTTGCAGAGCAAACTGAATTTTTAGAAACAATTTCTTCAATTTTTTCAATACTTAATTTAGGACTGGTAGGTATTGGAGCAATTTCTCTTCTAGTTGGGGGAGTTGGAATTATGAATATTATGTATGTTTCAGTAACTGAAAGGATTAAAGAAATTGGAATAAGAAGAGCAATAGGAGCAACAAAAAAAGATATTCTTTCCCAATTTTTAGCAGAATCTGTTGTTTTGTCATTATTTGGTGGTATTGCTGGCCTTGCAGTTGCATCAGTTGTAATTTTGTTAATTCAACCATATTTTCCAGCATATCTTGATGCTTTTTCTATGATTATTGCAATTGTTGTATCTTCATTTATTGGAATCTTTTTTGGTGTTTTTCCAGCAAGAAAAGCTGCTAATTTATCTCCTATGGATGCTATTAGATATGAGTGAGAGATTTATTTAGACATTTTTGAATTTACAAAGTCTAGTATTTTATTCTTAAAAATATCTTGAGTATAGGAAAGTGCGGATTTTCTTGCATTTCTTTTTATTTCAGTATATTTATCTGGTGAGAGATCTTCAAGTATTTTAATTTTTTCAATTAATGAATTTTCATTTAATTTGTTAAATAAATATCCATTTTTTCCATTAATAATTGTTTCTTTTAAGCCTCCTGAGGAATATGCAATTACCGGAACCCCGTATCCTAAAGCTTCTATAGGTGAAATTCCAAATTCTTCATCAACTGAGGCAAATAAAAATGCTTTTGCATATTTAAAAATTTCAGAAAATTCATTATCTGGTATTGATTTTATAAATTCACAGGTTTTCCCAGCTATTTGTCTTAATCTTTTTTCATCTCTTCCAGCCCCTATTATTTTAAGATTAAATTTCATTTTATTTGCCGCTTTTATAAGAACGTCAATATGTTTTGGTCGGGACAATCTTGAAAGCGTAATATAGTAGTTTTTAGTGTTTGATTTGAAATTATTAATATTTATAGTTTTGGGGATTTCTACAGGAGGATAAATTACAGTTGATTTTCTTCTGTAGAATTTTTCAATTCTTTTTTGTGTTTCCAGTGAATTTACAATTAAGTAGTTTGGTCTTTGAGAAGCAACATAGTCCCAAATACGCAAATCATGGTTAATAATATTTCCATATATTTTTATTAATTTATGTTTCTGCCATTGTGTTGGTGTTTCATAATAATAAAGATATTTTGGCTGATGGTGAATGTATGATATATGAAGAGTTTTAAGTTTTGTTATTGCCCCTTTTGACATATATGCACCTGATGATGAAATCACCAGATCATATTTTGAAAAATCAAACGATTCCCAAATTAAAGGAGTAATAAATCTTAAAGGAGAATATATTTTTTTTAAAAATGGAACTTTATCTGCCCATGAAGTAATTATTTTCCAGTCTTTAAATTTTTGAGCATGAGAACCTAATGATTTTGGATTATAAAAAGAAGTAAATACATGACTTTCAGGAAATATTTTTTTTAATGAAACAAGGACTCTTTCTGCTCCGCCAAATTCCTGTAATTGGTCGTGTACTAATGCTATTTTCATTAAATATATTATACTTTATTATATTATGACAATTATTCAATCTATAGTACTTGGAGTCATAGAAGGCATTACTGAGTTTTTACCAGTATCTTCCACATTTCATTTAATTAATGCGGCTAATTTTTTGAAAATTAAACAAACTGATTTTGTCAAGCTTTTTGAAGTATTTATTCAATCTGGAGCAATTTTAGCAGTTTTATTTTTGTATTTTAAGGAATTAAAAAACAATATTTCTTTAATTAAAAAAATATGTGTTTCTTTTGCTCCAACGGCAATTATTGGTTTTCTTTTATACAAAGTTATAAAGCAAGTTTTTTTTGAGTCTCAGTATTTAATGATTGCTGTTTTTATATTCATTGCCTTTCTTTTTTTAATTATTGAGATTTTAGTAAAAAAAGGCTTTATACAAATTAAACACACATTAAATAACTTCTCTTATAAACAAGCTTTATTAATAGGTCTTTTTCAATCAATTGCAATTATTCCAGGAGTATCAAGATCAGGCATTGTAATTTTAGCTATGATGTTTATTGGATTTAGGCGAGATGAATCTGCAAAGTTTTCATTTATGCTGGCTATTCCAACAATCTTTGCAGCATCTCTTTTTGATTTATATAAAATGAGGCATATTGCTCTTTCAAATATTGGAAATATTGGGATACTACTTATTGGATTTTTAGTTTCTTTTATTTTTGCATATATATCAGTTAGATGGTTTATTAAGTTCCTTCATAAAAATACTTTAGTTCCATTTGGGATTTATAGGCTTGTTATTGCTATAATATTACTTGGGATATAGGGGCCTATATTTTAAATGGCAGAATACATCATTCGCATTGATGAGATCCGAGTTCGATTCTCGGTAGGTCCACAGCAAAATACATAATAACCCCC
>CAZHJA010000036.1:0-9536 GCA_964532865.1 uncultured Gammaproteobacteria bacterium | reverse complement strand
TTAACATATATTACATCATTTTTTCCTGCCATAAGTCTAATATCTTTTATTGTTTTGTTAATATTTGTTTTTTTTCGATTTTTAATTTGTAATTGTTGAAATCTAAAAGTGTTTAGAAAAAGGCAAATTATTAATACTATGTAAAGTAATTTATAGCTTTTAATATTTTCAAAAAGCAAAATAAGTAAAAGAATAAATCCTACAGTAGAAAAGATTAAATATCTGGTAAGAAAAATTGGTTTAATAAATGAAATTAAAATTACACTTATTGGAATAAGGAGACTCCATATTACAAGATAAAGGAAAATATCTTTTTGATCTTTTTTAGAAGATTGTATATTTATAATCCCAAAAATAATAACAAAAAGAACAAAAATGGAAAAAGAAATAATAGTAAATATTTCTTTTGTTATAAACTCTTTACCATATCCTGAATAAAGAGCAGCAAAAAAACTCAGAATTGATTTTAGACTTTCTTTTTCTATCCAAAATGATTCGTTAAATAATTTTCTTTGAAATAAAACAAAAATTACCCAAGGAAGAAAGCTTAATCCAATTATTAAAAAATTCATTAGCAGTTTCTTGGTATTTTTAGATTCTAATTTTAATTTCTTTCTTATTAGGAAGAATAGAAACTGCGAAGCTACAACAAAAATCATAAAATAATGTGTATATAATCCTAAGATTGTAGGAATTAAGTAAAAAAAGACATTTTGTCTTTTTGATTTGTTACTTGTTTTGCATAGTTTGTAGTATTCATAAAAAGAATAGGTTGCCAAAAAAGAAAACATTGTATACATTCGAACTTCAAAAGCATAATATACAAGTACGGGATTTATAATAAAAAGAACAAGGAAAATTAATGATTTTTTAGTTGTTAATTTAAATATATTTGTTAAGAAAAGAAAAGCTATATATATTGTTGCCCAATAAAAGATGATTGATAGACTTCTTAGAGCTATTTCAGAAGTTCCAAATATTTTCATCCAATAATGAAGCAAAATATAATAAAGCGGAGGACTAAAATCTTGTACAGTAAGGGACATAATTTCGATTATTCCCTTTTTTGCCAAAAGATAGGAAAATGCTTCATCTCTCCATAAATTCTGAACTAAAAAAAGAAGTGGCGTTTTTGTAAATAAAAATTGCATTGGATTTTTCTACTTAAATTATGAAAATAAATTATATTGTTTATTTTTTATAGTTTTTCAGTTACTTTATATTCTATCTTTTTTTTAAGCAACAATCTTGTATGAGCTTCAAGAGAGGGAAGTGATGAAAAGAAAAATGAAATTACCGGAAGAAGGAACCATTGTATAAATAAAAGCGGTATTGATAATATAGATATTTTGTGTTTCATTTTCTGCCTGATTTTAATATCAAGATATGTATAGAGAAAAAGCATTAATGTTGCAATGGTTAAGATAAGTCCTGCCATTTGAGGAAGAAGAAAGCCTAAAACTGTTCTTTTAAATACAGGATTAATAAGAGGAGGAATTGATGCGCTTATTGTAAGGATGAAAAAAGATGTTGGCCAAAGAAGGTGGCTTTCTGCAATAAATATGATTTTTTTTAATTTAGTCCACATATTAATATGTGGAGTTGTAAAGCATTTTTTTAAAGAATATCCAATATCTGAAACGCCCCATGCCCAACGCTTTTCTTGTTCATAGCGGTTTTTTATTGTTTTGAATACTTTTCCTGAATATACAGCATCACTATTTATAATAGTAAAAAGAGGAATTGTTTTTACTTTATCTCCAAATGTAAAAAAAGCCTGAAGATATATGTGCCAGTCTTCAGGAATAATATCAACATCCCAGAAATTAATTTGTTTTAAAAGCCAAAGATTTGTTGAATACGTTGAGATTTGAATTAAGTTTTCTTTTTTTGAAAGAAATGCCAATCTTAAAATTGATGCAAGAGTTGCTTGAATTCTTAAGAAAAAAGGAAGTTTCCAAAAGTTATTATATAGTAAAACAGGAGCCCAGTAAAAATGATAAAGAGGATTTTTGTCTCTTAAGAATTCATAAGTTAGATATGAAAAGTAATTTTTTGGAAATCTGCTGTCTGCGTCACAGATTGTAATCATAGTATCTTTTGGATCAAGATTTTTTTCTTTTACGTATTGGTAAACTAATTTTGCTGCAGTTGTTTGATTACTTGCCTTTCCCGCAACTTCATTAGGCAATAATTCATGATATGAAATAATAATATTTTTAAAAAAAGCTTTAAATTTACTTTTAAGTTTTTTAGCTTTAATTTCAGCTTCATTTTCTCTCTTTTCAAATGCCAATACCAAATAGATTTTTTTATAAGGATAGTCGCTATTACATATTGCAGAGATTGTTGATTCTAATGTTGTAATAAGTTCTTTATAATTTGGAAGAATAATAAAGTGATTAATATTTTTTGCTTTATTGCGCCTTTGTATTCTTTTGAAAAATGATATTTTTGAATGATAAATAATATTTTTATAAGATATTGATGCTAAATATGCAGTATTTATTGATTTATACAAAAAGTAAACATCAAATGTAATTATAAAATATGCAACAATAGCAGGATGAAATGGAGAAAGCCATAATGGAAGAGTAATTATTACCCAGGTTAAAAAAGGCAGTATTCCGTCAAGAAAGTGCAAAAAAAAGCCTGATGTAATAATCTTTTCTTTCATGTAATAAATTATACCTTATTTATCGCAAGGCAGAGCAGATAATACGATATGGGCAAAAGTCACATAATGGACTAACATTTGGCAGGAATTCATTTTTTCTTATTTCAGATACAATTTTGCTAATATCTTGTTTTAGCTTTTTTATATCTTTTTCTGTTCTTTTTAAGCTTATTTTTTTATTTGAATTAAGGAAATAAAAAGTAAGCGTGATATTATCCAATTTTTTATTAAATAGTCCTTTGTTGCTTGCCGCTAACGCATAAAGAGATAACTGCATATCTTTTTTAATTTCTTTCTCTTTTTTTTCTTTTCCTGTTTTATAATCAACAATTTCAATTCCATTCTTTGTTGTTTTATTTACTCTATCAATTTTTCCAGTTATGAAAATATCATTGGATATTTTAATTTTAAATAATTTTTCAAGCTCAATTATTTTAATATTTTTGTCATGATAAGTTTTGTAATAATTTAAAAGCATATATTTTCCTTGTGTCTTCATTTTTTCTCTATGTAGTTTTGATGTATAACCTATAGGTTTCCAACTTTTGTTGTAGAAATCAATAAGACTCTTTTTTGTAATATTAATGTTTTCCATATACTTTTTATAGAATATATAAAGAGCCTTATGAATTGATATTCCAAATGATGATGGAGAAGTTGGGAGAATTGGAATTTTTAAGATATATTGATATTTATATTGAAGAGGACAGATGCGGTAAGATTCAAGTTGAGAGTATGAAAATGAATAAAATTTTACAGCTTTTTCTATAATAGGCTCTTTAGCTTTTTTATAATCAAATATTGAAAGTTGTGATTTCCCCTCTTTTTTTATAAGTAGTTTTTTTTCAACAATATCTTTTCCTAATGTTTCAATAACAAATGAAGATATTTTTCTTGCTCTTTTACCTTCTTTATAATATTTTGAGGCAGTTAAATATACCTTATCCTTTGCTCTTGCTAGCCCTACATAAAAGAGCCTTCTTTCTTCTTGTTCATGATAATTTCCCTTAGGCAAAATTTCTTTAATAAGAACATCAGGTATTTGTATTGCTAGTTTTCTTTCATATACAGGAAAACGTCCCTGAATAAGGTTTACAAGAAATATTACAGGAAATTCTAGTCCTTTAGATGAGTGTACAGTTAATATATTAACTGCATTTGATTTTGTTGCGTCAATTTGGGCTGATGTTGGAGACTCACCAAGCTCCATGCTCATGTCAATATATTCAACAAGTGCAAAAACCGAAGCGTCTTCATGCTCAATCTCATATGTTTTTAATTTATCAAAGAACCTTGAAATGTTTAGTACAATTCTTTCCTGTTTTTCATTTTCATATGTCCCAAGCTTTTGCAAGAGTCCTGTATCTTCAAGAAAATAATAAAGAATTTGTCCAGCAGTTTCTTTTTTTATTAATGATAAATGTTTTATTATCATCTTATAAATTAATGTAAGTTTTTCTATTGAGATGTCTGAAATAATTGGAAGGTATGTTTTAAATATTTCATACTCTTTTTTATATATGTTTTTATCGTGAAACGAAAGATATATTTCGATAGCTTGAAATAAAGATTGACTAGTCTTTTTTGAAAATAAAAGCATCATAGTAATATCTTTAATATCTATAGCAAAGATATCCATAAGCAAGACTTTGTAAAGACATGAAGAGTCTTCAAGATTACAAAGAATTTTTAAATAAGCAATAAGATCTTTTACTTCGGGTTTTTTAAAAAGCATTCCAGGACCTAAGAGTTGAAATGGTATTCCATGGCGTATAAGTGAACGTGTAAATGGATATGAATGATTATTTGCTCTTACTAAAATTGCAAAGTCTGAGTATTTATAAGTTTTTGCAAGTTTTTTTATTTTTATGGCAGTAAAGTCAGCTTCTTCTTCAGCACTTTCAAAAGGCATAAAATATACTGCTTGTTTATTCCCCCCCTTTTTTGAAATTAAATTTTTTGAAATTTTAAGCTTTGATTCTAATGTATCTGGGTTATTATGTTTGATTAATTTGTATGCATGATCTAATATGTTTTGATTTGATCTATAATTTACTTTAAGAGTAATTAGCTTGGTTTTGTTATAATCTTTCATAAAACTTAAGATATTTGAAACAGAAGCGCCTCTGAATTTATATATAGCTTGTGAATCATCTCCGACAACTGTTAGATTTGGATTCTTTTTATTTGGACAGATAAGTTTTAGTAATTCGTATTGTGCAATATTTGTATCTTGAAATTCATCAACAAGTACATATTTAAATTGTTGTTTGTACTTTTTTAATATATGAGGGCGCTTTTTAAAAAGGCGAGCAAGGTAAAAAACTAAATCTGAAAAATCAAATACACTTTTCCTAATTTTTAGTTTTTGATATTCTTTGTAAGAAAGAGCCAATTCTTCATATTTTTCTTTTTCTTGCCTTTCTATATTTTTCCTTTTCTTAAATTTTTTCATCCAAGTAATATATTCATTTGGTGATATATTTTCATCTTTTAATCTTGAAAAATGCTGTAAAATACTTTTTATAAATTTATTTGGATTTCCAAGGGGACGGAAATATTTAAAATTAAAAAGAAAAAGGTTATTTCGGAAAAAGAGCAATGATTCTGCCTCATTCATAAGTTTGTATGAAGAGGGAATGCCAATATTTCCTGCCTCTTCTTTTAATATTTGATCTGCAAATGCATGAAAGGTTGAAATCCACATTTGAAAATATCCATATGGCATTGCTTGATCAACTCGCTCTTCCATTTCCCTAGCAGATTTTTCAGTAAAAGTTAATGCCAGTATATTTTCAGGTTTGGCAAGTTTTTTTTGTATTAAATATTTTATTTTTTCTACAATTACAAATGTTTTTCCAGTTCCTGGTCCTGCAATAATCAGCAGGGGTCCATTACCTATTTTTACTGCTTTTTTTTGTTCGTCATTAAGAATTAAACCATTATCTTGGTTCATGGAAGATATTTTAGCAGAATTTAGGGATTATTTTTTCTGATATTGTGCTTCATAAATACCCGCTCCTACGAAAACAAGGACTAGAAAGAAAAAAGAAAAAGGCAGTATTTTGCTTCCAACATTAAACATTACAAGAACATAGTCAATGATTATAGGCAAAGTAATAGCATGAAATGATATTTGAAGTATTTTTTTATAACGAGGTGTTTTTTTAAATAAATATTTAAAGAGGAAAAATAATATTATAGATGAAACAAGCGAGTAAATAAGGAACATTATAATAGAAGTAAATGTAAGGATAATTAGTGCAAGAGCTACAATTAACACAAAAAGCAATGGAAGGTAGGCATTAATTGTATTTATTACTTTTTGGATACCGGAAATTGTAGATTTTGTAATTTTTTGATCTTGTACTTTTTCTAAAGAATATGTTGAAGTTTTACCTGTAAATTTGTTTTTCATTATTATCTCTTTTGATGTAACAAGAAGGCAAGAATTATATTCTTTAATTTTTTCAGGAGTTGCTTTTTCATCAACAACAATAAGAAGGTTTTTTTTATTCATAACATCAAGCCATAAAAAGTAAGGGCGGTTATATGTGGTATTCAGACTTTTATCATTTACAGTTATTACAAGTTCTTTTGTAAAACTATCTAAGCTGCTATTTAAATTATTAAGTACACTTCTAATAAATATGGGATTAAGTTTTATTGAATAAAAAGAAACAAAAAGTATGTTGAGTATTATTACAAGAGATATTAGATATTTTAATGAAAAACAAAATTTAACACTTAATATTTTATGATAATACTTATCATTAGGAATAATGCTGTTTATAAAAACGTGAAAAAAAGTCTTGATTTTTTTCATCCTAAATTTATAATAATTAAATAAAGATAAAAAATCAATTGTATTTACATTTGCATTTTTTTCCTTTCAAGTTATAATAGTATTTAATAGTAATACTATTGTTTTATAAATTAATTTAATTAACATGGCAAAAGATGTTTTTCAAAGAAATAAACCACATTTAAATATTGGAACCATAGGTCACGTAGACCATGGTAAAACTACACTAACCTCAGCAATACATCAAGTATTGGCAAAAAAAGGATTGGCAAAAGAAATGAAATATGAAGATATTGACAAAGCACCAGAAGAAAAAGCAAGAGGAGTAACCATTAATCTTCACCATTCAGAATATGAAACAGAAAAAAGGCATTATGCACATATTGATGCCCCAGGACACGCAGACTATATTAAAAACATGATAACAGGAGCTGCCCAGATGGATGGAGCAATCCTTGTTGTTTCAGCTCCAGATGGACCAATGCCCCAAACAAGAGAACACATTTTATTAGCAAAGCAAGTTAATGTTCCAAGAATAATTGTTTTTTTAAATAAATGTGATATGGTTCAAGATAAAGAGCTTTTGGATTTAGTTGAAATGGAAGTTAGAGATCTTCTTAAGAAATATGAGTTTCCAGGAGACGAAATTCCTATTATCAGAGGCTCAGCATTAAAAACTATAGAAGGTAATGAAGAAGCTGCAAAATCAATTCAAGAGCTTATGGATAAAATAGATGAATACTTTCCAGTGCCAGAAAGAGCAATAGATGGACCATTTCTTATGCCTGTTGAAGACGTATTTACTATTCAGGGAAGAGGAACTGTTGTTACAGGTAGAGTTGAAAGAGGAGTTTTAAAAGTAAATGATGAAATTGAAGTTGTTGGACTTAAAGCTACTAAAAAAACAGTTGTCACTGGAGTTGAAATGTTTAGAAAGGTTCTTGATGAAGCAAGAGCAGGAGATAATGTCGGACTTCTTTTAAGAGGTGTTGAAAAAGATGATATTCAAAGAGGTCAGGTTATTGCAAAACCAGGTTCTATTACTCCTCATACTGAATTTGAGGCAGAAATATATGTATTAAAAAAAGAAGAAGGTGGACGTCATACTCCATTTTTTAAAGGCTACCGCCCACAGTTTTACATCAGAACAACAGATGTTACAGGAGAAGTTACATTGCCTTCAGGAGTAGAAATGGTTATGCCTGGAGATAATGTTAAAGTAACAGGTAAGCTTATTTACCCAGTTGCTCTGGAAGAAGGAGTAAAGTTTGCGATAAGAGAGGGAGGACGCACAGTAGGAGCAGGGGTAGTAACTAAGATAATTAAATAAAAAAGCAAAATTTATATTCATTGCTTTATTAACAGTAGTTTTTAAGTACTTTTAAATTATGCCAAAAGGAAGAATAAGAATTAGATTAAAGGCGTATGATCATAGATTAATTGACGAAGCCTGTCAAAAGATTGTTGATACAGCAATCGGGACAGGCGCTTCAATTCTTGGTCCTATACCGCTTCCTATAAAAAAAGAAGTATATGTTGTTAATAAGTCTTCATTTAAACATAAAGATGCAAGAGAACATTTTGGCTTAAAAATTCACAAGCGATTAATTGATATTTTAAATCCTACAAATCAAACAATAGATTCATTAATGCACTTTGAGCTTCCCGCAGGAGTTGAGGTTAGTGTAAAGATGTAATTATTTTCTTTTAATATTTAACTTTTGAAATCTGTCTACTTTATCTCCCCCTAGTTGACGTATTCCGCAACAGAAAGATTGAAATAGAAATTGACTTGTCAAGCTTAATAAAACTTCTACAAGATATTAAATCATTCCGAGTAGATAATGTTAAAACCTCAATCTTTGGGTATATTAGAGAGTACACCTGCTAAGGTTGACATCACATTACTAGACAAATTATTTAAGTCACCATCATTTATAATCATCAATCCTTTTTCTTGTGCCAACTCAATTACTGGATCAATCCAAATACTTTCTACTCCATCGTCTTTCATAAACTCAGCCATAGTTTGTGAATCTTCTGCTCCTCTTCTACGTTCCGATTGTCTTTCAAAACGAATTCTTCTATCTTCTTCCACATTATGGCTTGCGATAATTGCTACTAAATGCGTATTGGGTTTCTTAAGGAAATATTCAGTTTCTTCTACACTTCTAAACCCATCAGTGACAATTATTTCAGGAACATGAAGTGATTCAGTCATTCTCGCTGCTCGAATTAAAGTCCATTCCACAAAGATTTGGTTGCCAAAAGCAGGTTTATAAATATCATTGATAGACCGCAATTGTTTTCTTGTATAAGGAGGGCGAAAACCCATCGCTAAAGCAATTGCTCTTAACCTATCAGAAAAAGGAAATGACATGACATCAAAATTTTCATCTAAAATCTCAGCCACAGTACCTTTACCAGAAGCAATTTTACCAACTACGCCAATGACAGGAATATTGTCCAACCTTTCTTCATTACCTAATTTCAAACTTTCATAGTAAGCTCTTAAGCGTGGCTCAATGATTGGAAGAACATCAGCTGGATTATCCACTAAACCCAATAAATACGCTTTTCCCATTACACAAGATAGCCCGCTCCATTTAACAGCAGTCATCAACACGCTTGATATAGTCGCATCAAAAACTGCTAAGTCTTCTGATTGATCTCCCAAACGAGATACAAGACTTTCTCTTAGCTGAAAAAGAGCACCTAGGTAATCATAAAATGCTGGTGCATCTAACTCACGTAAATTATTCTCTGGAGGACGGATACCTAATTGGTTAAAAGAAATAGGTGGACGTTCAACTTCTGATAAAGCCATAATAAGAGTATATCAATATTAGATTGATATATCAATCTACATTCTCTCTGTTTCCCTAATTATTATTTTCTCAAAAAAATCAAAAAGAGTTGATACTTAAAAAAAGAAATATATAATTAGAGCTCTATATGAGGAAATTTCTAAAAATAATATTATTAATACTTAATATCTTTGCTTTTTCTTTTAAAAATAAAAAAATTCAATTATTTATTCTTAAACCAAGGAAT
>CAZHJA010000035.1:0-9635 GCA_964532865.1 uncultured Gammaproteobacteria bacterium | reverse complement strand
GAAACGCACCGATTTATTCTGGATTCTCTTTGAAAAAAGTTCGGATTTCGTTCAGAGTTCGGAGCCAAATTGATTCGAACCTACTATATCTTCTCCAAATCAATCTCTATTGAAGGACTCATTGTTGTTTTTATAAACATCTTTTGTATTTTATTTTTCTGTACAGAATCTATAAATACCTTTATATTCTCAACAAGCTTTTTTTCATCAAAAGATATTTTTCCTATCATTTGGTGAATAAGTGGGAATTTTGACTCTGTTTTCCATCTTAATGTTCCCTTGTTATATTTCTTAACAACACTTTCAGGATTTGTAGAAATTGTTCCTGTTTTTGGATTTGGCATAAGACCTTTTGGACCAAGTACCTTTGCGTATTTTGCAAGCTTTGGCATAAATGAAGGATGGGAAATTAAAACATCAAATTCAATAACTCCCTTTTCAATTTTTCCTAAAAGCTCGTCATTTACAATTAATACTCTTTCCGATTTTCCAATTGAATTAGGAAACTCTACTTCTCCATTTAAGCCTTTTTCCTCAACATTCATATGAAGCTCAACTGATTCATCAAATTTAGTATATTTAATACTTTTTAAAGTCTTTAATGCTTCACTTACTGAATATTTTTTATCTTTGTTTATCTTTTTTTTTGAAGCTTGATATTTTTTACCACGAACATGGAGCTTTTTTGCTTTAGTTGAGGTTTTTGCCTTATCGGTTTTTTCAACTAGCTTATCTTCTTTTTTTTCCTCTTGTTTAATATCATGAACCTTTTGTTTTCCTTTTTTAAGGGAACGTTCCTTTTGCTTTTCTTTCTGTTCCTTTTCAATATCTTCAACCCCCAATACTCGTGTTCTTACTTTTCCCATATAAGTATATGTATATTAAATATATTAATTTTCAATATCAATTCCCATGCTTCTTGCAGTACCAGCAACTACTTTAACTGCAGCCTCAACATTGTCTGTATTCAAGTCATCTAGCTTATCTTTTGCTATTTGGTCTACCTGAGCTTTATTTAATTTTCCTACTTTTTCCAAATTTGGTTTTCCAGAACCTTTTTGAAGATTTAATGTTTTTTTAATCATTGCTGCAACTGGAGGAAGCTTTGTAATAAAAGTAAAGCTCCTATCTTTGTATACTGTAATCACAGCAGGAATAATCTGTCCTTTCTTCTTTGCCGTTTGTGCATTATATTCCTTAATAAAATCCATAATAGGAACTCCATGCTGTCCTAAGGCTGGACCTACTGGAGGTGCTGGAGTAGCTTCTCCAGCTGGAAGATTTAATTTTATTTTTGTTTGAATTATTTTTGCCATAATATTTATTTTTATACTTTTTAAAGTTTTGCTACTTGCAAAAAATCAAGCTCAACTGGTGTTTCTCTATCAAAAATTGAAACTAATACTTCTACTTTTCCCCGCTCTTCATCAATTGATTCTATTGTCCCCAGCATTTCATTAAATGGTCCTTCAGTTATTTTAACTGCTTGTCCAACAGAAAACTTTGTTCTGAATTTTGGCTGCTCTTGCTCAACAAATTTTACAATAGCTTGTACTTCTTTCTCTGAAATTGGAGTTGGCTTTAAGCCTGCTCCAACAAATCCCGTAACTCCTTCTGTAGTTCTTACCACAAGCCATGAATCATCATCTAAAATCATTTTTATAAAAACATATCCTGGAAATACTTTTTCTGTTGTTTTGGATTTTTTGCCTTTTTTTACAACAGTAATTTCTCTTGTAGGAATAATAATATCAAAGATCCTGTCTTCTACTCCAAGACTTTTAACTCTTTGATCCATAGCTTTTTTAACTCTAGATTCATATCCTGTTTGTGTATGAATAACATACCATTTAGCCCTTGGATCTGAGTCTTTAGGTTTATCTGTTTTTTGTTCTTTGTCTTGTTCTTGTTTTATTTCTTTATCTTTGTCTTGTTCTTGTTTTGTTTCTTTATCTTTATCCTGTTCTTTTTGATTTTGATTTTGATTCATGTAAGATATTGAGTTTTAAATTTTCAATTTATGCCTGTTAATATTTTAAGAGCTTTTGCCATGAAAACGTCAATTATACCTATATATGCTCCGATTATCAAGGAAATTAATATTACAATACCTGTTAAGCGTATTGTTTCATTTTTAGTAGGCCATGTAACTTTTTTAAGCTCAGCTATTACTCCTGATACAAATCCCTTATCAGGAGGTCCCATTTTATCAGTTATTTTTTTTGACATGTTATTTATTTTACCATAATAAAATAATATTTATTAATTAAGCTGTTTTATATTCTCTTCAAATTTATTGAAAACAAAAAATTGTGATATATTTAAAACATGGGCCATGAAATAATTCACGCCATTATCTTAATAATAACAATAACTGTTTCCTTTTTATTCCCAAAAACTGGTCTTGCAAAATATGACCTTCAAATATTTGCAATATTATTTATTATTCTCTTTCTTGCAAAAAGATTTATCTCAAAGCATAAAACATCAAGACTCCTAGAATCTGTTATTTTTACTTTTATAATCATCCTTGTTGTAAATACAACTGGGGGACTAGAATCCCCTTTCTTTTTCCTGCTTTATTTCCTTCTTTTTTCCTTAAGTCTTCTTCTTGAGCCTGTTATTTCTATTACAACAACACTTACACTTGTGATTTTCTTTTTATTAACAGCCCAGCAAAATGAAAGCATTCAAAGACTTATTCCTCTTTTTTCACTTGCTTTTTTAACTCCATTTGCTATGTTTATGGGAAAAGAGCATATAAAAAGCCAGAGGCTAAAAGCACAAAGTCAAAAGCAAAAAGAAAATACTTTTCTTTTTCTTTCTCTTCTTTTAAAAAATCATCTTAAAAATATTAAGTTGGCAGTGGATAATTTTATTGGCGATAATGAACTTGGGATAATAAAAAAAAGTGTTAATAGAATGGAAAAATTAATTGATAAGTTTGAAAATTCAAAATAAATGAAGCTTTCCTGCTTTTCTTTCAAATTATTATTTTTAATTTTCACGTTTACAGTATTTCTTTTTTTTGCTCCATTGTCTTTAGCTTTAGATATGGAATCAACAGACTACAAAATCCAATACGGCAATGTTGTTATCGGCGGAAAAGACCAATCTTCAAGTGGATATAATTTAAGCACTTCAATAGGACAAGTTGCTGCAAATGAATTTTCCTCAAGCGGGTATATTGTAAAAGCAGGATTTCAGTATCTTCACTCAATTATTCCATTTACATTTTCAATTTCTGATATTAATATTGATTTAGGATCCCTTGTTCCAAATACGCCTTCAACTGATACAACTACTTTAACAGTTTCAGCTGGAGGAGCAGGAGGATATCAGGTAACTGCAATTGAAGATAATCCATTACAAACACTTGCTGTAGGAAATACAATCCCCAATACATCCTGTGATTCAGGAACTCCGTGTTCAATAGGAACTGCAGACGTATGGACCTCAAATGATGATTATGGATTTGGATATAATATGGCAGGTCAAGATGTTCCTGTTGATTTTACAAACAGCACCTATTACAGACCATTTGCCGATAACTCAGCTTCCCCTCCAGACTCACCAGTTGTTGTTATGAGCAGTTCAAAAGTAACAATGCCTACAGGAACGCCAACTCCTGCCCCTGCATCAGAAAGAACTCATGAGTCTACTGTTACATTTAAAGTAAATGTTTCTCCTTTGCAAGATGAAGGTACATATCAAACAGTAATAAAATTTACAGCAACACCTATTTATTAAGCTTATATATGATTAAATATTCTTTTAATAAAAAAATATTTCGCATATTAGTAATTTTGTTTACTTTATTTTTTACAATTTTTTTCATATCCCTAAATCAAAAAGTTCACGCCCAACTAATTTCCTTATCCATTTATCCTCCAATACTTAAGGCCATTATGAAACCAGGTAAAGAAATTATGATTGCATATAATATTAAAAACTTAGGTGACCCTACTACTTTACAAATGCTAGTTCTTCCTTTTGAGCCAAAAGATAATCTTGGAAATGTAAGAATAAAAGAAGAGTTTGAAGGTCCAATAAGATTTAAACTTGATAATACAAATATTGAACTTAACCAGCCAATTTTCCTAAAAACAGGACAGTCCCAGCAAATACTTTTAAGAATACGTGTTCCAGAAGGAGCTCCTGAAAAAGATTATTATTATACTCTTTTTGCAGAGACTGATCCATCCCCTACTATTGAAGGGAAAACATCCTCCCGCTCAAAAGCCCGTATTGGTTCACATATCTTAATTACTGTTACTAAATCCGGCAATGTTGATATAAAGGGGAAGGTATCTTTGTTTTCAGTTCTTGGGAATAAGCTGCCTTTTTTTGGAGATAAAATTTCTCTTTTTGACAGCACTGACATTATTCCAATTACTTTAATTGTTGAAAATAATGGAAGAAATAGTATTAAACCCAATGGTGAAATAATATTAAGAGGCAACTTTGGTGAACGAGCAGAATATGAAATACTTTCTCAAAACATATTAGCCTACTCACAAAGACAGCTTATGGCAACTCCATCTGCATATTTTTCATCTGAAAAACCAGTAAGCTTGGCTTTATCTGGATTTTTTATTGGCAAATACAATCTTTCAACAAAAATTAACTTTGGAGAAAATACTCCTCAGCTTTATGCTTCAACTTCATTTATTGCCCTTCCTTTTAAATTTATCATAGGCTCTTTTATTGCAATAATCGTAGGTATTGTAATAATAAGAAAGCTGAATGATGATAAAGATGATGAAAATGATGAGGAAGAAGAAGAATAATTTAAACATAAACAATAAGAGAAAAGGTAATAATCTTACTTTCTTACTTTCCCAGTAGCTAAAATAAGCCTTTTTGTAGCACATGGTCCATTGATTTCTCTTTTCATGTCCTTCAATATATCTTCATCTTATGAAAAATATTTCATATTTAATAAAAGATATTGCTAAAAAATTCAAAATTGAGATTGTTCTTGTATTTATTAGTTCTTTAATAATTACAGTTTCAATAATAATATTTTTTTCAAATAATATTAATAATATAAATCAAGAAGAAATCATTCCACAAGTTAAAAAAACAAAATCTAATACTAACGTAAAACAGACATTATATATTGATGTTTCAGGAGCAGTAATAGATCCTAAGGTATATAAATTTGAATACAAGGCAAGATTAAATGACGCAATAATTGCTTCCGGAGGAATATCAGAGCATGCAGATAAAAACTACTTTGCAAGAAACTTTAATCTTGCGCGACTCTTGCAAGATGAAGAAAAAATATATATACCTACTTATTATGAAATAAATCAAAAAATATTTACTGAAACAAAAAAAGAAATAACAGAAATTACAAACACTAATGAAGAATCAATTAAAGATGAAAAAAAGATTAATATTAATATCTCAAGTCTTCAAGAATTAGATACACTTCCGTCAATAGGAAATATAACAGCACAAAAAATAATTGACAATAGGCCTTATTCTTCAATTGAAGAATTGTCCTCTAAAAATGTAGTTGGAAAAAGTACGTACGCAAAAATTAAGGAATTAATAACTGCAAATTAATAAAGTCTAATGACGCCTGAAAGCTTTGCAAAAATAATAAGAATGTATATGTCAGAACCACAAGCTTCTCTCTTAAATGGCATAATATTTGGGATACAACTGACAACAAGCAAGGACTTTTATGAAGCCTTAAAGCATGTAGGGCTACTACATATCGTAGTTTTGTCAGGAATTAATATTACACTGTTATCAAGCGTAGTCTCTTCATTTTTCAATATTTTTGGCAGATATATATCATGTATGATAACTATACTAACAGTATTTTTATTCACTTTATTTGTTGGTATTCAAGCCCCAATTGTCCGAGCTGCGTTTATGGGAATACTAACGTTAGTCTCAATATCTTTTGGTAAAAGAACATTTGCTTTGTATAGCCTCTTTTTATCAATAGTTTTTACCATAATTTTCTGGCCGCACTGGTTAAAAACAGTATCCTTTCAACTTTCATATGCAGCAACTTTTGGACTAATTATTTTTGGCAAAAAATCTCATACTGCCTCTTTTAAAGATTCATCAAATATATTTCGCAAACTTTTTTCATATACCAGATCTGAATTCCAAACTTCACTTGCCGCGCAAGTTTTTACTGCCCCAATTATTTTCATATACTTTAAACAAGTTTCATTAATTTCTCCTTTATCAAATATTCTTATTTCTTTTACAATTGCACCGCTTATGATTTTTGGATTTTCTACAGCAATACTTGGAAAAATTCATTATTTATTGGGACTTGTTCCAGCATATATTTGTTATGGGATTTTAACATACATTGTTTTTATTGTTAAAACATTTTCAAATATTCCTTATGCATTTATATCTTTTAAATAAAAAGTGACAGATAGATAAGTAAGTAAAAATACAATATATTATGAAAAATCTTCCATTTACGGCAAAAGGTGTTTTTCTTATCTTGTTTGTTTCTTTGATAATCTTATGCTTGCTGTTTTTTCCTTCATTTTTTTTCAAAAATACAAAAATAGTATTTTGTGATGTTGGACAGGGAGACGCTGTTTATATGAGAATAAAAAACAAATTTGATGTTGTTATTGATGCAGGCCCTGATAGAAAAATCTTAGAATGTCTTGGAAGACATATGCCTTTTTATGATAGAAATATTGAGCTTGCAATAATTACACATCCTCAAAAAGATCACTTTGGAGGTTTTGTTTGGGTTGTTGATTATTACAATATCAATGCTTTTATTTTAAGCCGATTAAATAGTTCTTCCCAGCTTTTTCAACAATTTAAGCAGAAAATATTCGAAAAAGATATTAAAATCATTTTTGCAGAAGAAAATATGGTTATTAATGTAAATAATTCTAAATTTACTTTTCTTTGGCCAAGTAAAGAATTTTTAAAAGAAAATATGTTTTTTAATTTTAATGATTCTGAAAATAAAGAGTTTGTTAATAGTACAACAGATCCTAATTTATTTTCCTTAATTATTTTATTTCAAGAAAATAATATTAAAGCTCTTTTTACAGGAGACATATCTACTAATATATTAGAAAAGCTTGTAATTAAACACAATATTAAAGCAGATATCTTTAAAGTTCCCCATCATGGATCTAAAAATGGATTAAACGAAAATATTTTGAAGCTTGTTGATCCTGATTTGTCTGTAATATGCTTGGGTAAGAACTCTTATGGACATCCATCAAAAGAAGTATTGGATTATTTTAAAAAATTAAATAAAAAGTATTTAAGAACAGATAAGCATGGAGATATTGTGCTTAGTATCTCAAAAGATAAAATAAGAATTCTAAATTAGTTTTCACGAAAGAAGTATTCCTTTGATTTCTTTAAATATTGTAAATGCTTCAAGTCCAATCCATTTTTCTCCAACAAGTTCAATTGGCAATCCTGGATCTTGTCTTAAAACCGCAACATATTTTGAAAGTACTTTTTTAAATTTATCTTGTTTTTCGCCATCTTTTGATAATGTTTCATGCCAAATTTTAAAAAGCTCACGATACTCTGTATTTAATTCTTTTATTCCCCATACTTTTTCAATTAATATTTCACGATTACCAAATACATGATCTGATTCAAATGCTTGAATATACTGTTCTTCTTCTTTTTGGGAAACTAAATTACGAAGAGTATTAATAATAGGATGAGGAGTCAACCAAAATGAACGATGCCATGGTCCAAGACCCCACCCCTGCATTTCTCTTCTTAATTTATCTCTAAGTTCTCTTTTTTTCTCAGGAATTTCATAAGAAATTATGCGCCATCTTCCATCCCATTTTTCTTTAAGAAAACGAAATGAAGGAAAGTACAAAATTAATGATAAAAATCCTTTTTCGGTAAGACGATATTGATTTTCCTCAAGTCCTTTTTCAATTTCGCCTTCCTTTAATAGCCCTGAAAGAGTTCCTCTTGTTTTTTGATTAAATGAAATATCAAAAAAGTCTTGAATTTTTTTATCAAAGCTAACAAAAGAAAAGTTAACGCCTGACATTAAAAACATTGCAAGAAGAAGTTTCGTCCGTTTTTCTTTAATCCCCATATTGCGGTCACTATAACAGACGTCATTTTTTTTGTCAAGAGTATTCTGTAAATGCGCATACTAAATGAAGGATTTAATACTATGTCTTATATAAATAAGCTTTGGGCAAACTAAATTATTATGTTACGTTAGCCTTTCTATAAGCCTATTTTTAATCTCTATTAGAGATAGTCTTTCCTTTTGTAGCCTCCTAATGTCTTTTACTCTGTTTATCATATCGTGTTTATAAAGCTGGTAGCCACCTTTTGTATATCCAGCTACTTCTAATAGACCCTCCTTCATCCAATAGCGTATTGTGGCATTTGTTTCTCTTGTGGCTTGTGCAAGTTCTCCTATTTTCAATAGTTTTTCTTTTTTTCGTTCTTTCCCATCTAACAATTTAGGCGACTTGCCCTTTGCAGCGTTAATATAAATATCAAGCGAGCGGTCAACCGCTAACTCAATAAGTTTATAAAACGCTTTAAGATTTCCTGTTTTCTGTGCAACTTCCAAAGCATTGAGATACTGTATTCTATCCTCATTTCTTATTACTGTAATCGGATAATTATTGAAAATAAGAATAAGATTCATTAAAAGCCGTGCTGTTCTGCCGTTTCCATCAATAAACGGATGTATACTCACAAATTGAAAATGAGCATCAGAAGCAACCCGTACAGGATGTTTTCCCCGCTGTCCTTCTAACCACTCGATAAACTCCTTCATCTTATAGGGTACGCTACTTGGTGATGGAAATTCTACGTTTGAGCCACGTATAAATATATCAATTTGTCTATATCTCCCTACCCACTCATCATCAATGCCCGTGAGTATCAACTTATGGATTGCTCGTATATCAACTTCCGTGATATTTTGATGGGTTTTCTTCTGTTTTACAATGCTTTTAATAAAACAAATAGCTTTTGCGTGATTAACTGCTTCTAATTGATCTTTTAATGGCTTTCCGCTAATAACAGCAGAAACGCCTCGTTCAATAACCTCTGTAGTCTCAATACGAGAGAGAGTATTTCCCTCAATTGCGTTTGACGAATACGTCAGCTCAACATCAAACCACTTATTAAGACTGTCTTGTAGTTCTTTTTTAAGTGGTATATATTTATCAAGCTCTTTTTTCTTTTTTGTAAGTTGTTTTAGTATATCGCTCATAGCGTTTTAATATAACTTTTATATACAACTAGTCAAATACCTTATTAGTATTTGTTTTAAGCTCGTGCAGCTGTATTACGTCTAATATTGAAGATAGTACTTTATGGTTCATGATGCAAGTATAAAGTATAACTTTACGGTTGTCAAGTAGTATTTTAATATTGCGGTAACCATCAATATTCGTCTAATATTCGTCTATAATTAGTCTATATGTTTAAACCAAAATATAACATTACTGACAAATTACTAAGCCAAATAAAAGAAATTAACAGTTTAGTCATCAAGTTAAATCAACAAAGATTTCCAAATATAGTCTTAATGGAATTTGAAAAAACTGCCCGAGCCATTTCCGCTTTTGCCTCAACTAGTATTGAAGGTAATCCACTCCCCTTAACTGAAGTCAAAA
>CAZHJA010000034.1:6303-9661 GCA_964532865.1 uncultured Gammaproteobacteria bacterium | reverse complement strand
ATTTCATATTCTTTTGCTTTTTTAATTAATGTCTTTTCTCTTTTTAATCCAAGAGTTCCTGTTTCTTTAAATCCTGCAGAATATATAACAATATTTTTAATACCTCGCGCATTAATTTCATCAAGATATGAAACAGTTACATCTGCAGGAACAGCAAGAACTATTAAATCAATTCCTGTTTGTATTTTTGAAAGAGAGTTAAATACTTGTTTTCCCAATATCTTTCCTTCAAATTTATTATTAACCCCAAATACTTTACCATTATAACCCTGGTCAATTAAATTTTTCAAAACTAAATGTCCTACTTTACTGGGATTTCTGGAAACTCCAATTATTACAATTGATTCTGGAGAGAATAATTTATCAAACCTCATATATATATTTATAATAAATGAAACTTGGAAATTAAACAATGTTAGATAAAAAATTAAAGATTTTTATCTACTTGACAACTTGCTCTTTTATTGTAGTATAATGAATTAGTGACCGTCCACCATTCGGTGGCGCTCACAAATCTTTCAAGAATCCTTGAGAAATTTGTGAACGACATCTTTTATTTTAAAGAACTTTACTATATTTTTTTCAGTAATTAAAGTAATTTTAGAATCGTCGATTTTTGTCTTAATCGCATTCCAAACTTTAATAAATCCCTATTTTTTTACTTGTGAAAGCATTCTTCTTGACTTAAAAAATGATGTATAGGAAATAAAGTCAGTTAATTCTAAAGCTCCTGATAAAAATGATTTATTTGCAAAACATAAAGCAGTACACTTATTTTTTATAATTTTTTTAACTTTCTCTTCATAATCACTTGTGGGATCAATTGATTGGTCCAATGCATCAATAAGATTTTTATCAGCTCCTCTTCTTGAATCTATTGTTATACTGCCGATATAATCATCTTTAATATACTTTGTAAACCAACCTAAAAAGTAAGTAAACATAATTTTATAGGGAAAATCCACCATTTTATTCCTTCTCCATGAGCCTTGAAAATCTTTATTGGATTTTATGCCTAAGGCTTTCTTAAAAACTTTTTTATTTATTTGAAGAATTTTAATTTTTATGGGGATTAAACTTATAAAATCTGCTAAATTACAAGATAAGTTCTTTAAATCTGTATCCGAATGCTTTTTGGTAAAACTTTCATATATATCAAAGCTATGAAATGGTGAAGTCGTTGGTATTTCGTATTTTAATTTTATATATTTAAAAAATCCTTCAATAGCATTAACATCTTTTTTTTCAATAATTACACCTGTAAGAATAAAAGGTTCTTGTTCATTAGATTTTAAACTATATTTACCTGATTCGTCTAAATATAATGTTATATTTTGCATACTTGTATTATAAATTTTAAAACTATTTATTGTCAATGCTTGATTTTCTTGACAAATAAATAATGTTGTTATAACATGTTCGTATATTGCTTATTTTAGATTTAATATGACACAAAAAATTGTAAGAGTAGGAAATTCAGCGGCAGTTACAATTCCTAAAGAATTTCTTACACAGGCAAAACTAAATATTGGTGATAAAGTTGAAGTAGAAAGTGATAAGGACTTAAGAGTCGTTCTTATCAAGCCAGCGGGTTCCTCTGTACAAACCAAAATCACACCGGAATTTAAAAGCTGGTTAAATGATTGTATATCAGAAAACCAAGATGTTTTAAAAAAACTTGCACATCTTTAGTATGAAATATCTTTCTATTGACGAAGTACTTGCAATTCATCATGACGTGATAAAAACTATAGGTGGAAGAAAAGGTATTCTTGATTTTACTCTTTTACATTCTGCCATTGAAAGACCAAGGGCAACATTTGCAGGTAAAGATTTATATAAATCAATTTTTGAGAAGGCAGCTGTATTACTTAACTCACTTATACTTAATCATGCCTTTCAAGATGGAAATAAACGAACAGCATATGTATCCTGTATGCGCTTTTTATATATAAACAGATATAAATTAAATATTAAAAAGAAAGAACTAATTAGATTTATTTTAAAGATTGAGAGCAAGAAAATTAAAGTTCAACATATTTCTAGTATTATAGAAAAACATTCTAGTTTTAGAAAAAACTTGAAGATATAAAAGTGAATAAAATCAAATGATTAACGAAGTCCACAAATATTAAAACTCAATCTGTAATTGCTTAAAAGTCTGATAAACTTTATATACAGACTTGTAGAGTGTTCCATTCTGGGAGCTTTTGACTCACGAATTTTTACGGCTTTAGATGCTAATTTATATTTCGGAATCTTTTCAAGATATTGAAAATAGTTTTCTATATATTTAATCTAGCATCATTTATCATATAAATATAAATGAATATCCTAGCGTTAAAAACCCTTGGATAGCCACTAATATATTATAGTTAGTTAAACTATATTAGTTTAATAATGAATATTATAAAAAATTGTAAGTAGGAAATTTCTCTAATTTATGATGTTTACTATCTTTTTTTAGCGTACTTTTTTAAGTATTTCATATAATCATCATGATCTCCAATACAAACTATACCAACGATTGGTGGTGGATTAAGTATTAAATAAAGTATTCTATTACCTGAAGGAAAGTCGTACTTGTAAAATTGTTTTCTTTTTGTGCCGAAGAAAGGTGTCTTCTTTAGGAAATCTAGGGTTCTTTTCTCTACTTTTTTGCTAAAATTAGCCATAACTTCATCATAATCTTTTTTTATGCTTTTCTCATAAAAGTAGATTTTGTATTCCACATTATTTGTATTTTTTACTTAATTCAACAAAAGATGAGGGATTTTTTATAATCCTTTTATTTGTAGAATCAATATAAGCTAAAAAATTTTTGTTAACAACTAATTCTTCAATTACTTCATCAACTGGTTCAATAAAAGCCCAATCCGAAATGGAAGAATTTGAAGGATCTAATTGTGTATAAACGGGAATATTATCCATTTTTACCACCTTTCCTATTTTCGTGTTCTTTAATAGTTTTAATTATTATTTTAGCTAAATTCTCACCTGCCATTTTAGGCAAAGTTACTCTTGATACAACGTGAGCCTGTTTTGTTTCGGGTCTAGGATTTAAGTACGCAAATTCTAAGGTAATAAATGTATCAGTAACAACAATACCAACAATTTGTGCGAAAACAGTACCAATGACAGATTCGGTTTTCACAGGTATTTTCTTAATATTAGATTGTTTTAATACTCCGTTTCCTTTATTTACCATAATATTATTATAACATATATAATAAAAAGTCAAATTGATGATATTCAATCTATTGTTTCATACTATATAAGGAAAGAAATTGCTTCTTATGAAAATAAATTAAGTCCGCTATATAGTTTAAACAAGTTACTATAGACTTGGTTTCAATTC
>CAZHJA010000034.1:0-6203 GCA_964532865.1 uncultured Gammaproteobacteria bacterium | reverse complement strand
AAATATATGAACAAATTAGATAATTTAAAAAAGCTCTGTAATCTTGTAAGATATGATATTTTTACTTCAACAACACACGCTGGCTCAGGACATCCCACTTCTTCTCTTTCGGCTGTTGAGCTTATGACTGTTCTTTTTTTTGGGGGTTTTTTAAGACTTGATATTGAAAATCCTAAAAATCTTGCTAATGACCGTGTTATTTTTTCTAAAGGACATGCTTCTCCTCTTCTTTATTCATTATTTCATGCTTCTGGTGCTATTAACTATCAAGATCTTTTAAAATTAAGAAAGATTGATTCTCCATTAGAAGGTCATCCCACTCCTTCCTTTCCCTTTGTTGATGTTGCAACAGGAAGCTTGGGACAAGGACTTTCATGCGGACTTGGAATGGCTTTGGGAGTTAAATTAAATATTGACTTTCATAGTCAAGAAACCGAACACTTGCCAAATATATATGTTCTTCTTGGAGACTCAGAAATGACAGAAGGTCAAATTTGGGAGGCAATACAGATTGCAAGCTTTTACAAACTTAATAACCTTATTGGCATACTTGATGTAAATAGATTAGGTCAAACAGGTGAAACAATGCTTGGATGGAATACGCAGGCGTATGAAAAAAGAATCTCTTCATTTGGATGGAATACAAAAGTAATTAATAATGGAAATGATGTAGGCCAGGTATATAGAGCTTTTGAGGATATAAAAGACAATAATGATAAACCAGTAATGATAATTGCTAAAACAGTAAAGGGTAAAGGTGTTTCTTTTATGGAAGATAAGGAAAATTGGCATGGAAAAGTTCTTTTAAAAGAAGAGTTAAAGCAGGCATTAGACGAAATTCAAAAAGATGAAAAGGTTGATGTTAATACTAAAGAGAAGATAATAAAACCTCGTTCAAGTTTTTTTATAAATTCAAAAGGACAAGAAGAATATGAAGGCCTAAACTGTAACTATAATCAAGAAACTTCTACAAGAGAAGCATATGGAGACGCTCTTGTAAGCTTGGGAGAAATAAATCCGCGCGTTGTTGTTTTAGATGCTGAAACTTCAAATTCTACATATTCAATTAAATTTAAAGAAAAGTTTAAAAATAGATTCTTTGAAATGTTTATAGCAGAGCAGAATATGATTTCAACAGCATGCGGATTATCTTCACAAGGATATATTCCATTTGTTTCAAGTTTTTCAGCTTTTTTAACAAGAGGATTTGACCAAATGAGAATGGCCCAATATTCAAATTCAAATATTAAAATTACAGGGTCTCATGCTGGTGTTTCTATAGGTGAAGATGGTCCTTCTCAAATGGGGCTTGAGGACTTGGCAATGGCAAGAAGCTTACTAAAAAGTACTGTTTTTTATCCATCAGATGCAGTATCCACAGTAAAACTTGTTAATCTCATGTCTTTAACAAATGGTTTATTTTACATGCGAACCACAAGAGGAAAAACTCCAATTCTCTACTCCCCACACGATGAATTTAAAATTGGAGGATCTAAAATAATTTATGAGTCAAGGCAAGATAATGCAGTTATTTTTGCTGCTGGTATTACATTACATCAGGCAATAGAAGCATATAACAAGCTAAAGAAAGAAGGTATTAATATTTGTGTTGTTGATCTTTATTCAGTAAAGCCTATTGATAAAAAAACAATTAATGCTTTAACTTTAAAAATAAAAAACATTATTGTAGTTGAAGACCACTATCCATATGGAGGTTTGGGTGAAGCAGTATTGTCTTCATTAAGTTCAAGTAATTTGAAAGAGTATAATTTCAGGCATTTGTGTGTGAATAAACTGCCCAAGTCTGGAACGCCTAAAGAACTGCTTGAATATGAAGATATTAATGCAGATTCAATTGCTGATGCTGTAAAATCTTTTACTTAATTTTATTATCTTTATTTAATTAATGGACTTTAACCACATATTTTTTAATAATTTTAACTCCAACTAAAACTAAGGAAGATAGTACTATATAGTAGAAAAAAGTAGAAGCGTGTACGGTTTCAACTTTAAATATACGTGCAAAAAATGGTACTGATACAATTAAAAATTGAGCAATAAATGGAATTGAAAATGAGACAAAAAATATTGGTCTAAAGAGTTTTTTAATATTCTTTCTTAATGGTTTATGTGAAAGCCAAAGGTCTATGAAAATAAATGATTGAATAAGAGCAAGAACACAAAATGCTGCTGTTTTTCCGGAAATTATGGAAGATGATGAAAATATGAAATACGCAGTAATAATTAATATTGTTGCAACTGTCCCAACAGTTAAAATATATTTTTTTTCAAATGTCTGCAAAAGCTCTAATTTTTTATCAGGAGGGGCTTTCATTGTATCCTCTTTTCTTGGAGAAAATGAAAGCGCAAGGGCTGGAAGTCCATCTGTTATTAAATTAATATATAAAAGTTGAACTGCAATAAATAAATGAGGCAGTCCCAACAATAAAGCAACTATTAAAGATGCAGCTTCTGCAAGATTGCATGAAAGAAGATACTGTATTGCATTTTTTAGATTTTTAATAATATTTCTTCCTTCTTCTATTGCATTTACTATTGACGCAAAATTATCATCTGTAATAACCATATCTGCAGTTTCTCTTGCAACATCAGTACCAACTATGCCCATAGCAGCCCCTACATCAGCTTGTTTTAAAGCTATTGCATCATTTACACCGTCTCCAGTAACTGTAACAATTTCTCCAAGTTGTTGGTATAGTTGAACTATCCTTGTTTTATGAAATGGTGTTGTTCTTGCAAACACCTTAACTTTAGGAAGAATTTTTAAAAGGTCTGTGTCTGAATACTTGTCTATCTGCTTTCCCGTTAATATTTCATCCTCTTTTTGTATCAATCCTACAGATACCGCTATTGACTCTGCTGTTTTTTCATTATCTCCAGTTATCATTACCACTCTTATTCCAGCTTCTTTTGCTCTTCTTATTGCGTCTTTTACCTCAACACGTGGAGGATCATGAATAGCAACCATTCCAAGAAATATTTGATTTTTTTCATTTTCCTTTAATGTTCCATTATCATATGAAAAAGCCAATACTCTTAATCCTTTTTTTGTCCATTCACTTAAAGTTTCTTTTATTTTTTTTAATTTCTCTGGACTTAATGTCTCTACTGTTTTTCCAATAAGTATCTTATCTGAAATTTCAAGTATTGATTCAGGCGCGCCTTTATAATAATTTATCTTTTTATTTCCTTTTTCAACTGAAACAGCCATTCTTTTTGTTACGCTGTCAAAAGCTATCTCGTCTTTTGTCTTCCATTCATTTCGCATATCTTCTATTTTTATTCCAAGCTTTTGCGCTAAATATAGCAGGGCACCTTCAGTAGGGTCCCCCAATACATCAAAGTGGTTATGGTCATGAATATATACTAATGAAGCTGTAGAGCAAAGTACTCCATTTGTAACCATTTCTAAAAAAGCATGATTATTTAATGATGGTACTTTTTCTAAAAGAAATTTCTCTTGATTAATATATATTTCTTTTACTTTCATTTTATTTGTTGTTAAAGTTCCGGTTTTATCTGTTGCAAGTAATGTTACGCTCCCCAAGGCTTCTATTGAAGAAAGTCTTCTAATAATTGCTTTCTTCTTTGCCATTTCTTTTACTCCCATTGATAAAGTAATAGTCATTACAGCAGGAAGTCCCTCAGGAACAATTGCTACAGCCAAAGATATTGCAAGAAGAAATGCTGGAAAATATCCAGATCCATTTATTAAAGAAAGACCAAATACAATTGCCGATACAATTATTCCAACTATACCTATTATTCTTGAAAAATTTTCTAGTTTTTTTTGAAGAGGTGTTTTCCCTACACTTATTTCAGATATTCCTTTTGCTATTTCACCAAATTTGGTATTCATCCCAGTGCCCTCAACCCTTGCATATCCCCTTCCCTTTGCAACAAGAGTCCCCATAAATAACTCATGCTTTTCCTTTTTTTCAACTGGAAGAGACTCTCCTGTCATTGCAGCTTCATTTATTTCAAGATACATTGATTTTATAACTTTCCCGTCTGCAGGTATTTTAACTCCTTCTTCAACAAAAAATACATCACCAGGAACTAAATACTTGCTATCAATTTCCTGCTCCTTGCCATCTCTTATCACTCTAATTTTAGTTACTACAATTCGCTTTAAAGCACTTATTGCCTCTTCTGCCTTTGATTCCTGATACAAACCAAAGAATGAATTAAGAATAACAATTGAAATAATTAAAGTTCCATCAACAGGCTCCCCTATAACAAAAGAAAGTACTGCAGCTACTAATAAAATTATTGTAAAGACATTATTAAATTGCTCAAGAAATTTCATTAACAGAGATTTCTTTTTCTGTTCAATAATCGTATTTTCCCCATGCTTTTTTAATAGCTCTTCTGCCTGCTTTGAAGTTAAGCCCTTTAATAACATAAGATATTTAAATTAAAATTAATGTTTTAAATATAATTTCTCAAATGTTTCTTCCATTGTCTGTACAATCATATTGATAATATCTTCAGCTTCTTTAAATGTAGGTGCTTTATTATTATCTGGAAAATAATGGAATATTTGATTACGTCCTACTTTCCATGTAAGCCAAATCTTTCTTGCAAGCTCTTCTCCAGCACTGTCTCTTACTTTTTTATACATAGATTTATTCCTTAATCTACCAATAAGATTAGGAGACATAATCTTTCCAATTCTTAAATGATTTGAAATATAGTCTGCGTGGGTTATGAATCTAATATTATAAAAGATTTTTTTTAAAAATCCTTCATATGATTTTGCATAAGGAAATATTAAAAAAGAATAGTCTTTAAAATGATATGTATTATCTTTAATAATATTATTCATAAGATGCTGACCTTCTAAAATCAGATCCTTTTGTGTTTGTGTAAGATATTTCCAAAATTCTTTATAAGTGTCTTTAGAATGCATAGTATATTAGTATACTAAAAAACTTTACCAATTCATAAAAAAATACTGCAAGTTTCAATAGAATAAAAACTTTTTATAATGTATAAATTAACTAATGGGTATAAATTCTAAAATTGCCAAAATCCCTTTTCTTCTTTTATATGCCATAAGTGCCTTTTTAATTCTTTTTAACTGGCTTAGAGTAATTTTCTTTCAAAAAGACTTTAGTGCTTTTGTAAAAGATCAACCATGGGATTACTTTTTAGCAGGAAAATTTTCTGAAATCTTTGGAGCAAGCTATCGTTCATACTTTATATTTGCTCTTCCAATATATTTAATCTTGCTTTTTCTATTTTTAAAAGTTATTGGAAAGCTTCTTAATCTTGATAAAAAATCAAACATTAAAGGAGATAATCATATTGCAGTAATTACAATACTTTTTATTTTACCCGCAACATTTGGTATCCATACACTTTTGGGTTCAGGATGGAAAAACCACGTTCTTCCCGGATTTATTTTAATAATCTTGTTTACCATAATATCTTGGATAGATGAAAACAATTCAAAAGAAACTCTTTCTAAATCAAAAAGGACAGTTTAATATTAAGAGCTATATTATTAGGGTTTTTGTAAAACCATTACAACACGGTGCCTTTCCAACTTAATGCCTTTTTCAGTTATATATTTATCTACATACTTTTGTAAATGAACCTTGTCTTTCTCTGTACTATAATCTTCAAAAATTGGTACTCCTTGCAAAAACAAATCCAAATCCTCATAAGAGCTATAGTATTCATTATAAAAGAAATTCTTTAAGAAAACGGTTTCAAAACCCGCGCTTCCAGCCTTTTGCATTACAATTTCTTTTCTTTGCGTATCCCATTCTCCGAAATTCTGTCCCCGACCAAATATTTTTTTAATTTCCTTACAATCCTGTTCTCCTATATCAATCTCTATAAAATAACCACCATGCTTTAATAATCGAAACGCTTCCATAAATATGGTTGGACCTCGCCGACTGTAAACTAAATCAAAAGACTTATCCTTATAACTAGTTCTAAATGCATCCTGTTTCTCAAAAACGATGTTTTTTATATTCTTCTTATTCTGTAACTTCTGTGCTGCTTTTAACATTCCTTCTGACATATCAATCGCCACAATTTTCTTGAAACTCAGCGACATTGATAATGTAAATCGTCCATCAGCACAACCAGCATCTAATACTACTTTCTGTTCTCCACCTAGTTCAAGAAGTTTCTTTTTAAATACTTTCTCCGGCTCACCAGCTGGA
>CAZHJA010000033.1:0-9888 GCA_964532865.1 uncultured Gammaproteobacteria bacterium | reverse complement strand
AATTTATGCACAATTTTATACTATTTTCCTGCACAGTTTTATTTTCCAATTGACATTAGACATTGCTAATTATATAATTAACTTGTATAAATATGACATTACCTAAAGACACAGAAATAAAAAAAAATAAACATCAAAAATGGATATGGATTGGTATAATGCTTATTATTATAATAAGCTTTTTTGCTTTTCGATTCATCACAACTCAAAAACAAACAAGCGAACACAGAGATTCAATGCAAAAACAAACAGAGCTTATGATTAAACATTGGGAAGAAGAGGGTTTAAGTGATGAACAAATAGAAAAGGAACTAGAAGAGCTTCGCCAAGAAAAATCTAATAGCGGAGAAAGGGGTTCGGGCATGGGTTTTTTTCGTATATTCCGCGGTAGTAGATAAGTCAATATAGTTAAATATGATAAATTCAATTAGGCAGCGTTTACTACGGTATTTCACTACTCTTAAGAACCTTTCAAGATTTAAGAAAATTGTAATTGCTGCAGTAGTGCTTATTGCTATTTTTTTTGTTTTTAATCAATCCAAAGACAAAAACCAAGAGCCTTCCTACAAATTCCAGAAAGTAAAACAAGATACAATTGTAAATGTTGTTTCAGAAACAGGCGAAATTATGACCTCTGGAAAAACTGATGTTTCCTCTTCAATAAATGGTATTGTAGAAGAATTATATGTAGATAACAATGATGTTGTTAAAAAGGGACAGGGTCTTTATAAAGTTAACAGTACGGCAACAGATCAACAACGAGCAAAGGCATACTCTGATTATCTAAAAGCAAAGGCTGATCTTGAAACTGCAAAAGCAAATCAATATGGTCTTCAGGCCGACATGTTTGAAGAATGGGATGAGTTCAAAGAATTAGCTGAAAGTGATGACTATGAGGACTCTGATGGTAATCCAAGATATGAAAATAGAGCTTTACCTGAATTTCACATTCCGGAAAAAGAGTGGTTGGAAGCAGAATCAAAATATATAAATCAAGAGCAGGTTATTGCACAAAATCAGGCGGCACTTAACAATGCATGGTTGCTATATCAAGCAACTACTGATGGTGTTGTTACTGCCCCGGCAGATGGAACTATTGCAAATTTAAGTATAGCCATATATCAATATGTTGATATAAGCACAACTTCTCTTGTAATAGACAGCAAACAGGATACGTGGATAAAACTTTCACTTAATGAGGCAGATATTTCAACAGTAAAAAAAGGACAAAAAGCAACAATCTCTGTAGATGTATTAAAGAACGAAGAGTTTGTTGGGATCGTAGAAAGAGTAGATGAATTTGGAAGTACTGAAAATGGAATTGTAACATACGGAGTTTATCTTTCTCTCTCTGATCCAAAAAATATTGTAAAACCAGGAATGACTGTTCAGGCAGATATTGAAACACAACGAAAAGAAAATGTTCTTATTGTGCCAAATGGCGCAATAAAACCATATCAAGGGAGCAAGGCTGTTCAAATAAAAGATAAAAAAACAGGACAAGTTCTATATCAGCCTATTAAAGTAGGGATTGTGGGAACAACTACCTCTGAAGTTATAAGCGGCCTAAAGGAGGGTCAAGAAATAATTGTTAGCCAAACTCAAAGTGAAGACAATGCCCAGCAAGGTAGTAGTAGAGGAATGTTTGGCGCACCACATTAGCAGCATATGAACTCTCAAAAAAAAACTGAAACTATAATTTCTTTTAACAACATTCATAAAACGTACATCACTGGACCTGTAAAGTATGAAGCTCTTAAAGGCATTACGTTTGATATTTTAAAAGGTGAATTTATCGCAATAATGGGTCGATCAGGAAGCGGTAAGTCAACGATTATGAATATCATAGGAGCGCTTGATGTGCCTACATCAGGAAAATACATTCTAAATGGGAAAATAATATCAGGCTTCAATGCAAATGAACTTGCTCGAATTAGAAATCGAGAGGTTGGATTTATATTTCAATCATTTAACCTACTTCCAAGGACAAGAGTCTTTAAAAATGTAGAAAGACCAATGATGTATGCTAATATATCTAAGAATAAGAGGTATAAACGAGTTTATGAGTGTTTGGAAATTGTAGGGATTGCTGACAAAGCATATAGTTTTTCAAATCACCTATCTGGAGGAGAAATACAGCGTGTTGCTATAGCACGTGCGCTAGTAATGAATCCAAGCATATTGCTTGCAGATGAGCCAACAGGAAACCTTGATAGTAAAACAGCTCATGAAATTATTCGTTTCTTTTTAAAACTAAATCAACAGGGAACAACGATTGTACTAATAACGCACGAACAAGACATTGCTCGATTTGCAAAAAGAATAATAAAAGTTAAAGACGGAAAGATCGAATCTGACCGACTAAATGGAATTGCTAAATAATATATGGATGTTCAAGAATTAATTCTAACCGCGCTGGAAGCCTTAAAGAGTAATGTTGTAAGAACACTGTTAACAATGCTTGGAATTATTATCGGTATAGCATCAGTTATTACAATTATTTCTCTTGGTGAAGGATCAACTGCCTCAATAATAGATCAAGTTTCTTCATTTGGAGCAAATACAATAACAATTCAACCAGGGAGAGCAAGACGAGGACCTGGACAATCATCAAGCACTGTAACTACACTTACAATAAGCGATACAAAAGTAATTAAAAAGCTGGATAATATCACAGAGGTCAGTGGTATGATTAATGCAAATAAAAAAATAACTGCAAATGGCGAAGAAACTTTTAATTCGATAAGAGGAGTTGAAGAAAGTTACAAAACTATTCAATCATTAGAAATAGTAAGTGGTGTTTTTCTAGACAAAAGCCATGTTGATGGAGTATCAAGAGTCGTAGTGTTAGGTGATGAAATAGTTGAGGATCTTTTTGGTGAATATGCTGATGTTGTCGGCGAAACGGTAATAATAGATTTAAAATCTTTTAGAATTATTGGCGTTGTTAATGATGGGTCGGATGCATATATTCCCTTATCTACTGCTCAAAAAATACTTCTTGGACAAGATCATCTTGATAGTATTAGTGTTGCGGTAATAAGTAGTAATCTTGTTGAAAGTACTATACGAGGTATAGAAGACAGTCTTTTATTAGAGCATGATATTGATGATTTAGAACTTGCAGATTTCAGTGTTCGAAGTTCTCAAGCCATGATAGAAACAATAAGCTCTATTACAGGAACATTAACTGCCATGCTTTCAGGAATAGCTGCAATTTCACTTATTGTTGGCGGAATTGGAATCATGAATATTATGTTAGTTACTGTAACTGAAAGAACAAAAGAGATTGGTTTACTTAAAGCTATTGGAGCAGAAGACAAAGATATTCTTAATCAATTTCTTATAGAAGCTGTTGTATTGACAGTTGTTGGGGGCCTAATTGGAACGTTATTGGGCTTAGGCATCACCTATGTTGCCTCTACTTTCTTACAGATTCCCTTTATTGTTGGTATTAAGTCAATACTACTTGCTATTGGCGTGTCCGGAGGAGTTGGTGTTATTTTTGGTTGGTACCCTGCACAAAAAGCCGCCAAACTTAATCCTATAGATGCATTACGATACGAATAGATGTGCTTGGACCTCCCTCAACAAGAAAAACATTATTAAAGGGCTGGAATCTACAAGTATTAATGTAAAAAAAGATCACAAAAATATAATTAATAGATTGTGTAAACTATAAAATACTCATGCAGAATATAAAACTTAGGAATAATAATATTGATTACCTTAGAGGACTTAGTATTTTTATTATGGTTTTTCTTCATGCAAGCTCATATTATTTAAATACTAATCTTGTAAAGATTTTGTGGGACTATGGACATTTTGCAGTTGCTGTATTTATTTTCTGTTCTGCTTATGTATTTTTTATTAAAAAATTTAAATTTAATTTAAAATCCATACTTGCATATATTAAAAAAAGAATATTAAGGCTTATTATTCCTTATTATGTTTTCTTGTTTTTTCATATAATTCTTCTTTTTGTTGGAAAATCTAAAATAACACTTTCATATATTTTAAAAAGCATAACATTAACCGGAGGAATAGATTTAAGCTGGCTTATTTTGCTTTTTATTGAGCTTATTCCAATTATGATTCTTGTTAAATACCTAGTAGAAAAGAAACGGGGTCTTTTTTATCTTTATACAATTATTTCTTTAATATCTGCTCTTGTTTTTATATTTTTTAAATTTCCTTTTAACTATAAATTTATTATGTGGCTTCCTTGGTCTTTTATTGTATGTTTTACTTGGTTTTTGTACTTTTTTGAAAAAAAATCATGGTTTTATTATATGGCTTCATTCTTTTTCTTTTCATATTTTATTCTTTCAAGAACTATGCTTAATATTATAAATAGCTCTCTTATTTTAATTAAAAACAAATATCCTCCAAATCTTTATGTAATTTCTTATGGATTGCTTTTTATAACAATCCTTTATTTTTTATCAAAAAAAGGGCTATTTTCTGTATTTTTAATAAAGAAATTTTTAGATTTCTTAAGTATTAATTCATATCCAATATTTTTTATTCATGTGCTTGTTATTTATGCTGTTAGGAAGTTTATGGGGGACAGCAACTTCAACTGGCTTGGCTTTTTTGCTATTGTATTTATTACAACAATAGTAATTCAGTGTTTTCTTAATGTCTTAAGAAGAAAGGGTGCTATAAAAGCATAAAGGGGGAGGTTGCTATTGTTTTTCTACATTATATAAAGGACCTACAATTTGAATGTTTGCGGGAGCTCGAAGGTTAAAATAGCTTTTAAACTCATCTCCATCAAAGTTTTGTGACCCTGCATCTCCATTTATTGTAATTCCATTTGTCTTTCCATAGCCAAAATCAACAGAAACAGAAACATTACTTACACTATTAAATGGGTTTCCGCCTCTGTTTCTTAATTCGTCTTTTACCTTACCATTGTCCCAAGTGTCTGTTCCTGCTGGATTTGATTTGTCAATTTGATAAAGATGTTCTGAAGTAGAGGAATCTTTTCTTGCAAGCATAATAACATTTGCAATATCAGCAACTTCATCCGGCTTTAACCACGCAGAATTATTATATTCTCCTCTATATCCCCAATCACAATAAAACCATGGAGATTCTTTATCCCATGCCCTCTCATTAAGTTCTGAAAAACTATTGACAGAGGACGTTGTGTCTTGTGCGTGTTTTGTCCATGGCTTATCTCCTCCCCAAATTTCTCCTGAAGTCCACATATACCCGCCATGTGTTGAAGCATACCATGCTTTAATAACTTCATTTGTGTCGTTTGAAACCATAACTTTAACATCGTCCCCACACTCACCTTTAATATCATCAACTGCGTTTTCCCATCTTCCGCCCTTATTGTGCCCTATATATACTTGACAACTTTCTGATGTACAAATCTCATTTAAACCTCCACTAGTATATGAATGGGCAAATGAAGCCGCAGCAACAACTTGCGCCTTTAAGGCCTCATATCCACCCTTGTCTCCCCATGACTCAGGCATCTCTCCTAGTCCTTTTAAATAGTCATAAATGTTTATTTCTCCATATCCTTGTACTTTAATATTATTATTGGGAAAATTTCTACATTCAAATCTAACATTATTATAATATGCATTTAAAATATCCTGATAATTTTGTCCTGCCTTTGCTCTCCCATAAGCCCCATATTGATTCATACCAACTCTATGGGTTGAACCATATGTATAAAAAGCAAATCTAGGAGAAAAGCCAGGATCTCTATCTCTATCATCAACGCAGCCACTTACGCTTGTTCCTGCAGAGCGTGGGAGATTAAGCGCTGCCTGCCTTTGTGAAATAATATTCTGTTGTGCTTGAGAAAGCTGTGCAATTTTTGAAGAAAGCTCTGATTGATATACTTTTGCAGTTGATATTTCCTTTGATAGAAATTCTGCCTGTTTATCAATTTCTATTTTTATTGCAGCCATTTTTTTCTTTTCTTGAACCAGACTTTCTTTTTTATCCTCTAAGTCATTAATGTACATAACTACTTTTATTATTGTTTTTCTATCTTCATCAACCATTTTCTTTTGATAAAAAAAGTTCTGTAAAGACTCTGAAAGATTATCTGAAACAAGAAGGTTTATAAGTGAAAATGTGTTTTGTTCAATGTTTTTATAATATGACCTTGCTCTTTCATTAAGTAGGTTCTTTTGATATGAAAGTGCTTTTTCTCCCTCTTTAACTTCTTTTTCCTTTTTTGTAATTTCATTTTCCAAAACACCAACTTGGGCCTTTATTCCATCAAGCTGTTTTTGAAGATTGTCATATTCTGCCTGATTTGTATCTGTTGCCTGTTTTACTAATTCAAACTCTCGGTTTAAGTCATCAAGATTTTTTCTTATATCATCTAAATTACTAAGATCAACATTATTTATATCAACAGCAGTTGTTTTAATAAAAGGGACGAAAAGAAGCAAAATCACAAGCAATATACTAAATATTTTTCTCATATTACATTCATTATATACAATAAGGTTGCATTTCAGCAAAGCTTTATACTATCATTACTCTTAGATAATACTTATGATTAAGCTAATAAAATTGCTTTTTTTATTAATAATAGGTGTTTTTATTTTAAGTACTTTAAATCCTATTAGGGCTCAAGAAGACTCCTATGTCGATTGTAATGAGTGCGGGTATTGTATGGCTCCTTCGGATCCACAACCCGCTCCAAATAAAACTCAAACACAGTGTATGGAGTGTCTTTATGGGCTAGACGCTAATTCTTCTTTTTTAAAAATAAAAGAAAGTACTCTTAAAATCAATCCTAATACAAGCCTTCCTCCTCAGCCCATTCCCGGACATATGAATACTATGATTGGATGTATAAGTATTGATGGTGGATTTTCACAAGAAGGAGCTGTTGCTGGACTTGCAAATGTAGTTTTGGGCTTAATATTTAAGCTTGCAGGCGCACTTGCCTTTTTATATATTCTCTATGGAGCATTTATTGTTCTTACATCACAAGACAATCCAGAAAAGCTGGGGAAGGGTAAAAACATATTAATTGGAGCAATTGTTGGATTAGTCTTTTGTCTTTTGTCAATGTTTATACTTAATCTTATTGCAAATGATATCTTAAAAATTCCAGACCTTTAGCTTCTTTTTCCTATTTTCTTAAGTAAGGCTCCGCTTCCAATACCTGAAAGTAAAAGGGGGATTAAAAGAGTTGGTGCTCCTGTTGCAGGAATTGTGCTTGGAGCTTTTTCTCCTGTTTGATATTCATTATATGTTTTATTTTTTGTGTCTTGAACAATAAGAGTGCTTGCTGGAGTTATTTTAGAAGTATCATCTTTATAATTATTCATTTCATTGCTTGTGGTTGTCTTTGTTTTTGTTGGAGTAGGGGAGTTTTTTCCTGTTAGTTTTGTAATATTTTTACCTAAGTTTATTTTTCCGGTCACTACTGCAAGAAAAACAACAACAACTATTAGACCCAACCCAAAGGATATTAGCTTATTAATATTATCCATATAGTAAATATTATATCATCCTGTTTCTCTTTGTCAAATCAATACTTGTCCTGTCTTGACTTTTATTGAAAAATCAGCAAGAATATATACAATGGAAGGAATTAAAAAAACAAATACTAATCCGCAGGTAATATATTCATGGAAGGCTCCGCTTAGGGCTTATAAAAAAAGGTCAAAGCATGTTCTTCGATTTTATCTTGCTCTTGCACTTCTTTTATCTTTAATTGTTTTCTTTTTTGGAGATAGAGTTCTTCTCATTCCTATTTTGTCTTTATTGTTTTTGTTTTATGTTTTAACAATAACTCCGCCCCCTGAGACTGAAAATAAAATTACTAGGTTTGGTATTGAAGCTGCCGGAGCAACCCTTAGATGGGAAAATTTGTCTCATTTTTACTTTAAAAAAAGATTTGGCTTTGTAATTATTACAATCGTAGGCGTCGCTCCTTCTTTTCGCCATGCCTATATGGTTGTCCCAAATGAAGAAATAAAAAATAGGGTTTTTAAAATTCTTACAGAACATATAGTTTTTCAAGAAAAACCCCATAAGGAAATTACTGAAAAATTAGTAGATATTTTAACCAAACTTATTCCAGAAGAAACCTCTTCTTCCAAGCCACAGCAGGCATCTCTTTAACACCAAATAGTTTTGCCCATTTAAGAACACCTTCATCTGAACTAACAAGAAAGGCGTCTTGTTCTTTTGCAAGAACTATAACATCAAGGTCCGCAAGACTGTCTAAAAAACCAAACCTCGTAGCTTTTCTATATCTTTCTCTAAAGCTTTTTATTACCCCTCCTATTTCCATTTCAAACTCTTGCTTTTTCAAGTCCTTTTTTCCCATAAGCTTCTTTCCTGCGCTTTGAATTTCTTCTTCTCCAATATTTAAGCCCCTATAGGATCTGTTGCGAATGTCTTGAACGATTTTATAAAAAACACCACTTGAAAACTGCATTTTGCTAATATCCGGAGACTTTATAGTAATAACAGACAGAAAGTCTGTAATAAACTCTTGTTCTTTGTCCTTAAAAAAACTTAAAAACTCATCAATTGCTCTTGGCGGCATAAGGAGTTCTCCCTTTTTTTCTTTTTTTATGTCTTTTCCAATCTTTGTAACAGCAACAACAACCTCTTCTGTCTTTTTTCCCAGTCCAAGACCGGGTTCCATATTAAAAAAAACATTTGTGTCTAAAACATATTTTTCCATATATTTATCATTCAACCTTAACGGGCATTATAATGTGTAAAAAATTTTCATTGTCGTCTGTTCTAAAAACAACAGGAGAGTCTGATCTAACCATTTCAATAATAATGTTTTTTGAACTTACACTACTTAAAAAACCCACAAGAAACTTATAATTAAAGGCTGTTATTTGGTCTTCTCCTTTAACCTTGGCCTCCAGTTGTGTTGTGTTGTCTTCTTCTTTTTCAGTTTTTGGTTGAAGTTTAATTCCATTTTCTTCTACCTTTAATAAAACAATGTGGGAAAGATCTCTTGCAAATACCGATATTAGTCTTACCTTTCTTAAAAATTCTTCTCTGTCAACCACAATTGTTGTTTTTTTATCTGTTGGTATTACTTTCTCAAAAGGAGGATAGTCTCCTTCAATAAGCCTTGAATAAAACTCATCATCTCCCATCTTAAAAACAACTGTCTTTTCTTCTTCTATATATTCAAACTCCACTTCTTTATCTTTCATTAAGCGCAAAATCTCGCCTAAAAAACCTGATGGAATTATCATTGAAGGCAAATCTATCTCTTTTTTTACCCTAAGCAAGGAAAGCCTAAAACCATCTGTTGCCACCATAACCATTTCATCTTCTTGGGTTAAGAAATTTACGCCAGACAGAGCTGGTCTTGTTTGGTCCGATGATGCGGAAAACAAAACTAATGGAAGATTTTTTATAAAAAACGTTGATTTTATTTTTTTTGTTTTATCTTTTCCTTTTGGGGGCATGGGAAAGTCCTTGGTCAAAAGCAAAGGAAAGGCCCCCCTTGTTTTTTTACTTAATATGTTTAGCTGTTTTTCTTTTATTTCTATATCAACCTCTGTAAAAGAAAGAAGGGAGAGAAATTCAATTATTTTTTTAGGCTCTATTGCAATTTGAAAATCTACATTTTCTTTTACCTTAAGTACGGTATGAAAATATGAATTAAGATTAGTAGAATAAAAATGAATAGTGTTTTTTTCTCCTTTTATCAAAACTCCCTGTAAAACTGAAAGAGAGGAGAGTCTGCTTGATGTAAATTTCGATGCCAATGTTAATTTTTCAATAAGTGCATTTTTTTGTATTTGTATCTTCATTTTAGTTTTAATAGATATATATAATAGTAGTAATAGTAACTGTGCATAAGTGTATAAAAAAAAATTAAGATTTTCAAGTCGCTCTAAAAACAGAAAAAAC
>CAZHJA010000032.1:0-10287 GCA_964532865.1 uncultured Gammaproteobacteria bacterium | reverse complement strand
AGCGCAGACTTCATTGTTAATGCGCCATGCCCGTAAAAGGGTGTCGTAGGTTCGAATCCTACCTCCTCCGCACTAATTTGGAGCTTCTCAGAGAACTGAACGCTTCGTTTGAATGTACTGCTGGAGCTTTCTAGAGACCTTTGATTTCAACATTTTTAGGTTTTATATTCGAGAGAATAAAAAATACTCCAAAAGCCTTCCCTATGTAAATGTTTGTGGTAATTCTTTGGTTTTTTTAAAAAATATCTATAAAATATATAGTTGAACGGGTGATATAGTAAATAGATACTCATAGGGCAATTTATAAAGTCCACTTGACAAAATCACCGGTGATTTTGTATATCAATGCTACTTGATGAATGTTTTCCTAATCTTATACAATCTCATATAATCTTATATAGTCGGGATTGATGAATTATGGAATTATCAGTCGATAAGTTCTTAAATACTTGCAATTGTTTTCACTATTTAGTATACTTTCACTGTTTAGTGAAAATACCTATATGAGTGAAAATACGCTAATAAATCAGCTTCCAGGTAGTATTCCCGAGGGTTTAACTCTCGAAAATCTTGGTGTGCTTCCAATGGGTAAATCTGGACCGGATCTTCAAGGAGTTCTGAAAACCCCAAATGGAGAGTTCTCTGTCGTTATTGAGGTTAAAAATACAGGTGGAACAGCCACTTTTAGAGAGGCTGCCCGCCAAGTTAAAGCATATGCCTCTCAAGGCGGAGTTGTGCCTTTTGTCGCCGGACAATTTTTTGGTAAAACAGCTCGACAAGTTGCTAAGGAGGAAGGCGTGGGGATAATGGATTTGGCCGGTAATTTTTACCTCAAGAAAGACGACGTGTATATTGAAAAAATTGTTGAGAAAAATCCTTTTGTTCAAAAAATTCCTCTTAAAAACCTCTTTGCCCCTATTTCCAGCAGAATCACCCGCGTTCTTCTTGCTCAACCGAAGGAAGCTTGGTTGTTGGGTGAGCTGTCTCAAGAAGCCAAAGTTAGTTTGGGGCAAACACACAAAACCATTGACAGGATGATTGAAGAAGAATTAATTGAGTGGAATCAGAAAAATAAACTTGTCTTAAGAAATCCTGATCGGCTTCTTACGGCATGGAAAAATACGTATTCATCATACAAGTTGAAGAAATTCACTTTTTTTAGTTTCGAGCCAAATATCACAGTACTTCTTACTTTTGTCTTAGAAAAGGCGGAAGATTTACCTTTTGCCTTGTCGTTCTTTAGCGGAGCCGATCTGGTTGCGCCATTTATAAGAGGCATTACAAAATTACAGTTTTATATAAAGCAACTAAGTGATTTAGACCGCTGGAAAAATCTTTTAGATCTTCAAGAGGTTACAAATGGAGCTAATGTTGAACTTTATATTCCTTATGATGAAGGTGTATTTTACCAGATGCAAAAAATCTCCACCTCTTTTATAAAAGAGGTTCCGGTTGTATCAAATATCCAACTTTACATGGATTTGTTTAATAATCCTGCTCGTGGGGTAGAGCAAGCAGAACACTTACGAGAAATAAAGTTGGGTTTTTAACGTTCAATTATGACGCAAACTAAATATGATCGAACTAAAACCACTTTTGTCTCAAATATAGCTGATGTTTCATTGTCGTATCTACTTGAACTCATGATCGCCCTTGGGTCTTATCGTGAGGGATTGGTATTGGTTGGCGGTTGGGTTCCTTATCTTTTACTCAAACAATATCAATCGACCGGTGTAGCTTTTCAGCATGTTGGCTCAAAAGATATTGATATTGCCGTTAATCCCAGACTAATTGACAAAAAGGGTTATTCTTCAATCCTGGAAATACTTAAACGGCGAGGTTATGAACAAAAACTGGATAAAAAAGGAAAACCAATTCAACACTCTTTTGCGAAAAATGTAATAACAAGCAAGGGAAAAGAACAGATCCAAATTGATTTTCTGGGGCCTGAATATGGTGGAACACAGAAAAACAAACATCATCAACGTATTCAGGAAGATTTTCTTGTCAGAAAAGCCAGGGGTGCTGACGTGATGTTTGACCACGCTATTGACATTACTCTTAAGGGGAAGTTACCGGATGGTTCCGAAGGCAAAACCAATATTAAAATGGCGGACATTGTGGGGATTATGACGATGAAGGGGATTGTGTTAGGTTCTCGCTACAAACAAAAAGATGCCTATGATATTCACAGTTTAGTGCTTTATTACAAATCTGGTCCTTATACGGTTGCCGAAGAAGTTCGTCCTTTTAGAGAGCATGGTTTGATTAAGGAAGCAATTGAGTTAATCCATGATAAGTTTCGTTCGCGAGAAGCTGAAGGGCCGGGTTGGGTGGCTGATTTTCAAGAGGCAATCGGTGAACTTAGGGAACAGATTAAGACTCAAGCCTATCTCCAAGTTCAGCGATTTCTTACCGCCTTGTACGAACCTCCTAAATTTCCTAAGAAGGAGAGAGTAAAAATTCCTGATGATATTCCCGTTTTAGATATAGAACTAAACTTAGGTGGTACAGGTTGACCATCGGGTCATTTTGTCCATTTTCATGTGGTTAATACAGGGGAAAAAGTAGCTATCGATTGTCGTTGGGGTATCCGAGGTTTTGATTATGAGTGGCGATCTCCTGAAGTATTCATGCTTCTCCCTGGCGATAAGAAGAAATTGGAGTATAAAATTTCCGACGAGAAACCGTTCCATGAATCTATACCTGAACTTAATATCTTTTTTGAGTACAAAACCAATAAAGGATTGAGTTTATTCTCTCGTCGTGAGTTGTTACTTGAGAAGGTTTCTTCCGGTGCATTTTATAATATTACCAGAGTAGGTTCATTCTATCCGGCTGTTATCTTAATCGATTCAAAGATATGAAGAATTAGTGATCCATATACCCCCACAAGGTAATTTTACGACGGAAATTACAGCAGAGGTCGATGTGGACGGGCAGATAAAATACATTAAGATAGGAATGGCTCCCGGTTTACCAAATATTTTAGGTTTATCATCAGGCAAACTTAAAGCTGCGTTTTCGGAACCAGTACAAAGAATAGTGAGAAATATGCTGCAGAAAAATAGATTAAAGGATTATACATTTTCAAGCGAAGATCTACCGGACAAATCTTTATTCGGTTTTGAGGCATATACTGCTTTGCGGGATTCGTTGGACAAATGATGTATTACAAGAAGGTGCTATGGACTATCTTTTTTGCGATTAAACATGAAAATTAGCTACAAATTAAAGTTGTATCTGTGGCGGTTTTGAATGTATGATCTCGCCGGCAATATTTTTCTCAGTAATGATTCTTGCCTTTCTAGAGTGGGGAAGGGTTATTTTTATTAGGAATGGGAGGCTATTTTGTCGTGTAGAGTTCCACTCATACCTATTGATATTGGTCTAGACATATTCCTATGAGTTATTTTAACACAAACTATATATTTTATTTATAACTCATTATTATGACGTCTATGCAACCCTTTGTTATTATAAGTTTTTCGGAAAATCGAAGAAATAGATTTTAATTCTTTTTAATACTAATCAGGTACATGCTTCCCTTTTGAATTTGCACATCTTTTTTTAGGATCAGAGCAGTCATTATTACATGTTGGATTATCTAAGTATACTCTAGGACATTCACTTAACTCTGGAGCCTCAAATACTTCACAAGATCCATCTTTCCCTCCTCCAGGAGCACAAACATATTTTAAAGCGCAGCTTTCTATACTTGTATTTGGACTAGAAACTCCATAATTATATTCACATTCAGAACCGCATCCTGAAAGACATCCTAAAATTTGAATTATTCTATCATCAGTTCGCTCTAAACTCCCATATAATCTATACCATTTTTTACATGTTCCTTCATCATCAACATCATAATAATATTTTTCTTTTGTTTTAGGATCACATGGAGTATCAAGTATTAATATATCTTTTCCCAATGCAAATTCTTCTTCACATTCAGGTAAAGAACTAGGATAACATCCATATGTATCATAATATGATTCAAGAGACATTCTTAATTTACCAATATCAAGTTTTCTTTCTGCATCTCTTACTTTTACAAATTGAGTTTTAATTACTTCAATTGAAAGCCCAATAAATATTGCAAGCAGTGCAATAATAATAGCAATTTCAATAAGAGTCATAGAAGCAACTTTTCTATTTATTTTCTTTTTCTTTGGCATGTATTTAAATTATTATGACATATTTTTAATATATATTTCAAGAATATATATAATAACACTATGTCAATGTTTAAAAACAGGCATGATGCTGGAAAAAGATTGGCGGACAAGTTAAAGAAATATAAAGAAAAAAAAGATGTTGTTGTTCTTGCACTGCCAAGAGGAGGTATTGTAATTGGCTATGAAATTGCAAAAAAGCTTAATCTTAAGCTTGATATAATTTTAGTTCAAAAGATAGGCGCTCCAAATAACCCTGAACTTGGAATTGGTGCTTTAAGTGAGGGAGGAGTAAGTTATCTTGAAAAAAATATTATTAAACATCTGGGTTTAAAAAAGGAAGATGTAAAAAAAGCTAAAGAAATTGCGTATTTTAAACTTAAGATAAGAATTTCAAAATACCGTATTAATAGACCTCTGCTTTCATTAAAAGGAAAAATTATTATTCTTGTTGATGATGGTTTGGCAACAGGAGTAACAGCTCAAGCAGCTATAAAATTTATTAAAAAGCATAATCCTAAGAAAATTATATTTGCGTCACCAGTATCTTCATATGAAAGTTTGGAAACAATTAAGAAAAAGATAAGTGAAACAGTTTCATTATTATCTCCTTATGATTTATTTTCAATAGGGTATTATTACAATGATTTTAATCAAGTTGAAGACAAGCAGGTTTTAGATATGTTAAATGATGTTAATAAATAAAACATGATTAATAATTTAAATATATATAAAATATTTGTAATTTAAGGTAATATATATAATATATGGAAGAACAATCTCCAGAAAACAATCAGGAGGGGGTTCAAGAGAATAATATTCAAGAGGCAAAGCATAGTATTAAGCCATCTAGAATTCTTCCTATAATTATTGGTTTAATTATTTCCCTTTCTGTTTTAATATTTGGTTTGAGCGTATTTGAGAAAGTTTTTACAAGAGCAAGTGATCTTATACCAAGAGATGTAATAATCTATAATATTACTAATACATCTGCAACATTAGAGTTTTTTACAGGTCAGGAAGCACAAAGCATGGTTGAGTATGGAATTTCTGTTGACAAGATGAATTTAATTGCTCCAGAAACTCAAAGTACAAAAGATCACTCAATTGTGTTAAGTTCTCTTACTCCAAGTACTACTTATTATTTTCAAATAAAGATTGGAGACAAGACCTTTAATAATGGAGGTGTTCCTTGGACATTTGTAACAAAGTTAAAAAGCAATGATGTGCTTGGGATAAGTACTTCAGATGCTTTAAAAAAAAGAATTAAACCAGAGCTTACTCCTATAGAATCTCTTGTTGTTGACGATTCATCTTCAGATCAAGTTTTATGCAGCGAGACAAACTGTCAAAAGATATGTAAGCTTTTTTTTAAAAGCTGTTCAAAGCAAGATTTTATTAAACAAGGATGCATTGGAAAAGTAGATACTAAAACATGTTTAGTAATTCCAACTCCTACAGGATGTCTCAAAGAAGAGAATTGTCCAACATGTAATATTAATACAACAAAAGTTCCTGATGGTAGTTGCTCAAGTAAAACCTGTATTCCAAACTGCTATTCAGAATGCAAGGGAAAGGTATGTATGGATGATAAATATGAATATGAATGTTTAGGAACTTCAAAGCTTTCTGATATTTGCAATAGTCATGGAGAAGATTTATACTGCGGATGGGCTAGTTGGAATGATGAAGGATGTACTTATACAGATAGCAATGCAAGATGCAATGTTGATGAATATGATTTAGATGTAATCTGTTCTAAACGAATAAGCATCCCAACTCCATAAAAAGCTAAGAGATATTGTATTAATATTTGTTTTCTGATATATTTATTATTATTAATAATTAAATATTTAAAATATTATGACAGATAATAATGATAATAAAAAACCATCAAAATTTCGTATTGGATTAACACTTGGAGCAATTATTGGAGGCATAACTGCTTTTTTTCTTTCTCCTAAATCCGGAAAAGAAAATAGGGAAGATGCAAAGAAAAAGTTTGAAGAAGTTAAGGCACTAATGATAGAAAAAGAAGTTGACAAAAAAGTAATTGAAATATTTGGACAATTAAGTGAAGAAGCAAAAGAGCTATATTTGTTGGCAAAAGATGATCTTGCTAAAAGATTATCTGAGCTAAAGGAGAGTCTAGAAAACATAGATAAAGAGAAATATTTGAAAGCTGTAGAAGAAGTTATACAAAGCTTTAAGACACAAGGAAAGAGCAAATCTTTTAATTTAGATAAACTAAAAAAAGATTTAGCCAGTCAATGGGAAAAGCTAAAAAAGTCAGAAGTTAAAACTTAATTTTTATACTTTTCTTCCATATCTTTCTTTTGAGAGTTTTATTATCTTTTCCTTATTATCATTTTTCAATGATGGAAGTGGAAGTGTTTTTGCAGGAAATGGAGAAGAAGTAAGGTTGTTAACAGAAAGCTTTGTTACTGTTTCAAATTTACCTAAAGATACAAGATCATTCTCAGAATACAGCTCTCCAAATTCTTTACTTAATGAAAATGCGTCTCTTGCTCCAACAACAAAAGAATTAAGTGTCCCAATGTTTCCAAATATTGCTTTTTGAATAGGGAGTTCCAATTGTTCAATATATTGGTTTGCTAGACAAAGAGATAGACGGTATTTTCTTGCCTCTGATAATATTTTTACAAATGAGCCTGTTGCAAAGTTTTGAAACTCATCAACATAAAGAAAAAAATCTTTTCTTTCTTCCTCTTTTATAAACGACCTGTTCATTGCTGCAAGTTGTATTTGTGTAATTATCATAGCTCCAAGAAGAGAAGCATTGTCTTCTCCAAGCTTTCCTTGTGAAAGATTAAGAATTAATATTTTCCCATTATTCATAATACTTTCAAGATCAATACTTGATTTTGGTTTCCCTAGGATATTTCTTATCATCTTTGAAGTTACAAATTGCCCCACTTTGTTTTGAATAGGGGATATTGCTTCAGCCTTTAATCTATCTGGCATTTTCTCAAATTCATTATTCCAGAAATTTTTTAAAACTGGATCAGTTAACTCTGACACTACTTTTTTTCTAAATTTAGTGTCAGAAAGAAGAGCTAATATATCAACAAGTGTTTTATTTGGAGATTCAAGAAGAGTAAGAATTACGTTTCTAAGTATGTATTCTAAACGAGGACCCCAGCTATTTTTGTAAAGCTTATAAAATATTGAAACTATTCCTGATGCAACAAGATCCTTTTGCTGTTTATTTTTCACCTCAAGGACATTAAGAGAAAACGGACGTTTGGTATCAAAAGGCTCCAAATACACAACATCATTAATTCTGCGCTTTGGAATATAATCTAGAATAATATCTGACAAATCTCCATGAGGGTCAATTATTCCAATTCCTCTGTCTTTTCTAATATCATCTATTGCCATATTTGCAATAAGTGTTGATTTTCCTGCTCCTGTTTTTCCAATAATATATACATGTTTTCTTCTGTCTGGTGTTTTTATTCCAAATATAGTCTCTTTATTTTTAAATTCAGTTTTTGCAAAAAAGTTAATTTCTTTTTTTTCACTTTCACTTTTATCATCTGCAGTAGGAAGATCTTCAGGAGGTTCTCCAAGAAGAGTTTTGCCCCATGCAATATTTTTAATTCCAGAAAGTAAATATCCTGGAGGATGCCATAGTGTTGCAAGCTCTTGGGCATTTAATACTTGGGACTTTCTTTCAAAATAATATGTTTTTCTTTTTTTTGCTCGGTTAATAAGGCTGTTTTTAAATATTCTAGGGCGCTTAAAAATAAATTGATTTCCTTCCCCAAGTGAAAAGCTTCCAAACGTACCTGCCAAGTTTTGCAAGTACGGAAGAATATCACTATTTGTATTTGAAGAAACTAAAAGTCGAACTAATGCTTTTCCTCCTTGAAATGATGCTTTTTTCATAATTGTCATTTTTTGTGGATTCATTCCATATCTGTCGGCTTGTGTATCATATGTCATTTGTTTTGCTGCTGCTACTGCTTGGTTTTGCCAAGGGAATGATGATGGCGTAATTAATATTTGTATTGCCATTTTAATATCTTTAGGCTGTTTTGAAAAGAAACCGATAAGAGAAGATAAGGGGTCAATATCTTTAAAATTAAAATATGTTTTAATTGGAAAGTACTGATATGAATTTAAAGCTACTTCTCCAGCTTGTATGTATTTTGATTTTAAAACTATATCCATAGGATCACTTGTCTTTTTTATAACTGATGCAGGATATGAAGAATTGATAAGAGATGAAATTAGAGCCTCATTATCTTTTTTAGTTGATACATAAAAATACACAGTTTGATTTAAAAGATAAAGCTCAAAACAATGAGATTTTACATTAATAAATAGCCTTTTCCACAATGGAATATATGGGTAAGACAAAAGAGATGCAAATATTTGAGTTGCAGACTCAATAGGTGTTTCATCATCCTTAGGATTCCTTATCTGAAGATGAGAAAGAGTTGACATGTATATATTATATACAATTTGATGTAATTTGTAAGGTATTGTTGTTGAAATTAGAGATTAATTTTGTACTATTTGGGTAATTGTATGGGTAAAGAAATTAAGGCCTATCAAAATAATATAAAGTATTGGAAAACAAAACCAGTAGAAATAGCTGAAAAACTTGGATATGTGCCGAATAAAGAGTTTATTATAGCATTAAGAGGATTTAATCGGATGTTAGGAAAAGAAGAAAAAAAGCGACGTAAAAGTACTGGAGGAAAAAAAGGTATTGTAAGTAATCATTTAGGCGGTGTTGCAGAAAGATATTTTAGACAATGGGAGCCTCCTTTAGAAAAAGAAAAGAAAAAAACAAAAGAAATATAAAAACTAATTTTTCTTGAAAAGGATATATAGAACTGGGAATATTAATAAAGCAAATCCAATATATTGTAGATATTGAGGTAGGAATATAATAATAATATTAGAATTTGAATTATTAGGATTAACTTTCCATCCATTTGCCCAGTTGTTAATTAAGATATGTTCTTTTAATTCTTTTCCGAACAAAAATGGAAAATTACTACTAAAAACATTGCTATTTTTTACTTCATATGCTTTCCATCCTGAGTTATACCCTTGAGAAAGGTATAGTATTAAGTTATCACTTGAATACTTATCAAAATCTGAAAAATCAATATTTACCGTATACATACTCATATTTGGATGGCTTACATTTTTTGGCAGTATTGTATTTGTTTTTGTTTGAATTATTGGATTATTTACAATATTCATATGTTTTAAAAAGTAAAATGGTAGTTTATACATCTTAAGAGAGTGAAGAGTATTTTTTACCTTTTCTTTTCCTTCTGAATCATTATTTATAAATATTGTATATCCTAGTCCATAATATTGTCTTGGGGCTATAACAAAGTAATATTGGTGGAATTTTCCATCACTATCCAAATATACATCTATATCAGATTTCTTATATGTTTCATTAAATACATTAATTGCAAATCCTCGTTTTGTATCATTAGTACTTTGCAGGCTCAAAAGATATCCATATCTATGTTCAAGATTTGGGAGGCTTGCCTTTATACAGTTTTTTGAATCTTGTGAAGTTAAAGTAAAATTGTATTTATCTTTATATATTTGCTTTTCAAGTAAAGCAGTTCCTTTTGGATCTTTATTACACGCAGAGTTGTCTTGAGATATAAATTGTGTATCTTTTAAACTCTCATATATCAATAGATCTTTTTTTTGAAAAATTATTGTAAGTTTTCCATTCTGAAACAATGGTAATTTAATTATGTTTTGATTTAAATCATTTTTTTGGCTTTCTTTTAATATTGTATTATTAATTTTAATTTGTGGTTTATTAACATATTGTTTTTCAGATAAATATGGAATAGCAAGATATTTTTCTGACATTTCCTTTGGAATATTTGCCGTAAGCTGAATTGTTGTATTGGTTTCATGAATTTGAAATTCCTGATCAGACGGGTTTTTCCCGCTAAATAAGGATCTAAATGGATAATATATTTGATAGGAATTTTGTTTATCAGTTGCATAGTCTTTAAAATCAAGATATGCAGCATCATAATTGTCGTAACTATATGAAGGTCCAATTGTAGGCGTATCTAATTTAATTCCAATA
>CAZHJA010000031.1:0-10343 GCA_964532865.1 uncultured Gammaproteobacteria bacterium | reverse complement strand
TATATTCTTTCCATATATTCTGTAAGTATCTTTTCCTATTTTTTTAATTTTATACACTTTAATTTCTCCAATTTCTTCTGTACTTTTTACATGAGGCCCATTACATATCTCTTTTGAAAATTTGTCTATTGAATACACTTTTACTTTATCTGGATACCTTTGTTTAAAAAATGCTTTTGCCCCTATTTGTAAAGCCTTTTCTTTTGACATCTCTTCAAAAGTTACTTTTAGATTTTTTTTAATATTGTCGTTTACAATATCCTCAACCTTTTTTATTTCTTCTTCGCCTATTTTTTTCAAAGAATGGAAATCAAATCTTAGTCTTTCTCCAGTGATATTTGATCCTTTTTGTTTAATATCTTTACCCAAAACATCAAATAATGCCTGATGTATAAGATGGGATGCAGTATGATATTTTATTGTTTGTTCAGTCTGATCTGCAAGACCTCCTTTAAACATACCAGAAGATGAAGTTCTTGATTGTTTTTGATGTTTTTTAAATTCAGATAAGTATTCTTCTTTTATTTTTTCCTCCTCTTCCTCTTTAATTATTTTCATTTCCTGCAAATAATCTATTGCAATTTCATATGGAAAGCCATATGTTTGTTTTAAATTAAATAGGAACTTGCCTTTATTTTCTTCTCCCTGTATTTTTGATGTAAGCTTATCTGATGTTTTATTAATTATTGTTGAAAATTTCTCAACCTCTTCTCCTATTGAGGTGTATATATCTATTAAATCTGTTTCTTTTAAATCTTTAAAATATATGTCTTTGTAGATATTTACAATATCTTTACAAAGACGAATAATTATTTCAATTCCATCTCGTTGCATAATATTCAACTGTCTCATCTTAACTACAGCTTTTCTAATTAATCGCCTCATAAAATATCCTTGCTCTTTATTTGAAGGTATAAGTCCTTCTTTTGCCATAAATACAGCAGTTTTAATATGATCTGCAATTACTCTCATGCTCTGCATATTCTTTCCCTTATATTCTTTATTTGATAACTTTTTTATACTTTCAATTAATGGTTCAAACACATCAAGCTTAAATACATCAGGCTCATTATTTACTGCCATAAGAATTCTTTCCAATCCTCCTCCAAAGTCAATATTTTTGTTAGGAAGAGGAGAAAAACTTTTATCTTTGTTTTTCAAGTACTGCATAAAAACAGAATTTCCAATTTCAAGAAATCTTCCACATTGGCAATTAATATGACACTTATTATTTTTATACTTAGAATTTTCATGTATTTTATGTTCTTTCCCAAAATCATAAAATATTTCTGAATCAGGCCCTCCTGGTTCACCAGGAGGCATATCATTTGGAGTTCCTGATCTTGACCACCAGTTTTCACCAGATCCATAAAGAAAAATTCTTTTATTAATTTCTGCATTAACTTTATATTTTTTAAACACTTGTTTTGTTACTTGAATTGTTTCATTATCCTTTGGAATATTTTTTTCTCCTAAAAAAGCACTTACATAGAGTTTATTAGGATTTAACCCTATTTTTTCAATAAGAAATTCAAAAAGCATAGAGATTTGTTCTTCCTTGAAATAATCTCCAAGCGACCAATTGCCCATCATTTCAAAAAAAACTGTATGTCTATTATCTCCTACTTCTTCAATATCTTCAGACCTAAAACACGGCTGAATATTGTATAATCGTTTACCTAGTGGGTGTTTTTCACCTAAAAGAAATGGAACTAATTGTTGCATTCCAAATCCAGTAAAAAGAGTTGTTGGATCGTTTTCAGGAATAAGAGAGATTGAAGCAATTTCTTTATGATTTTTTGATTTCCAAAAGTCAGAAAATATTTGTCTAAGCTTTCTATGTGTAAAATGCATAGAGTATAATTATATCAAAATGGTAAATAATAAAAAGAAAATAATATTAAATATATATTCAAAAAATAAGTCTTCTATTGATGATTTGTTAAATAAGTTTTCTATTTCAAAGAAAAATTCACATAAAGGAGAAAACGGCAAGATATTAATAATTGGAGGCTCTTCATTATTTCATTCAGCATCTATTTGGGCTGCAGAAATCTCTTCTCATTTTGTAGACATGGTTCATTATTCATCTACAAAAGAGAATAATAAGATTTTATTAGGATTAAAAAGTAAGTTTCAAAATGGAATGGTAATTGCAAAAGAAAACTTATTAGATTATGTAAAAGAAGATAATGTGGTGCTTATTGGGCCTGGAATGGTAAGAGGAAAGAAAGAAGAGACTTGGGAAAGAGAAAGTCTTGACTTTGTAAAATTACTTAAAATTGAGAATGAAGCAAAATATACATATTTTTTGACAAAATATCTTACTGCATCTTTTCCTGAAAAAAAATATGTATTTGATGCAGGAGCATTGCAAATGATGAATAGGCAGTGGCTTTTAAAATTAAGAAATCAAGCAATATTAACACCTCACAGCAGAGAATTTGAAAAACTATTTGAAACTTCATTGGCGTATAAGTCTCATGAAGAAAAAGCTAAAATTGTAAAAGAAAAGGCTCAAAAATATAATGTAACTATACTTTTAAAATCAATAGTAGATATTGTTTCAGATGGAAAGCAAGTGGCAGTAATTCATGGAGGAAATCAAGGACTGACAAAAGGAGGCACTGGAGATATTTTAGCAGGACTTACAACGTCATTTTATTGTAGAAATAATTCTTTTGATTCATGTATATTGTCGTCATACATTTTAAAGCGCACAAGTGATATGCTTTTTAAATCAAAAGGGTATTGGTATAATATAGATAACGTGATAAATACAATACCATCTGTATTTAAAGGTATATTGTTAGATTGAGTATTATTTGGTATTTTTTATAAACCATATGAAAAAAGAAGCAATAATTGCAATAGTTTTTGGAATAGTTCTTGGGGGTTTAGTAGCTGTATTTATTTTAGCAAAAAATAAAGAAAGCCAAATGGACAAAAATAAAACAATGACCTCATCTATTACTATTACTCCAAAAGCAGCATTAGATATGTCTTCTTGTCCTCTTGAAATTGAAAATCCACAAGATAGAGAAATTGTAGAAGAAAAGGAAATTACAATAAAAGGTAAAGCCACAAAAGACTCTCTTATAATAATTGAGTCTTCTGTTGATTATAAAGTAATAAAAAATGAAAAAGAGACATTTGAAGTAGATTTTATCCTAGCATTAGGTGAAAATAATATTAAAGTAACTGCTTATTCAAAAGATACTCAGTCAAAAATTCAGGAAAAAGAATTAAAAGTTTATTACCTAGATGAACAGTTATGAATAAACTTATTGCTTTATTGATTATTGCAGCATTTTTTATTATTACCGTATATTCTTTTAGTAATTCAATAAAAACATTTGCTTTATCTGCGGATCCTAATATAGTTGTTCCTACAAAAACTCCTACAAAAACAGCAACAGACAGTTCCGAGACTAAAGAAAAAGTATCTGATTTAGATAAACAGGAAGAAAAAGAAATTGAAGACCTAAAAGATAGGATTGAAACAAAAGTATCTGAGAAAAGAAAGGAGAATAATAAGGCAATTGCTGGGATAGTTGAAAAAAAGGACAAAGATTCATTAACAATTAAATCTTCTGATGAAGAAGAATATAACATTATAATTGATGAGGCATTAACTAAATATTTTCAGATAAATAAAGATAATAAACAAGAAATTGATTTTGAAAATATTGAAAAGGAAGACTATATTATTGTAACAGGAGAAATTAATGACAAAGAAGTTTTAGCCAATTTTATGTATATTGACGAATCATATTTAATAGATTTAGGAAATATCACAGAGATAAATAATAATGATTATAATATTAAAATTTTAACAACAGCTAAGGAAAACTATACTCTTGATATTGAGTCATATACAAAACAATTAATGTTAAATCTAAAAAGCCTTGAGTTTGAGAAAATGGGATTTTCAAAAATAAAAGAGGGAGATACAATTCATTTTGTTGTAAAACAATCAGGGCAAAAACAAGAAGACAATCGCTATTCTGCTGTTCGTATATTAATCATCCCTCAAGAGTATTTTATGCAATGATAGACATTGTTATTTTGAGACTTTAATTGTTAAACTTACTATATTATGTTTGGAATATTTAAAAAATACTTTGATTATAATCAAAAAGAAATAAACAGATTGCAAAAGAAAGTAGATGAGATTAATGCATTAGAAGATGTTGTGCGTGATTTAAAAGATGAAGAGTTTGCAAAAAAAACAAGCGAGCTTAAAAAACAAATAAAATCAAAAGAAAAAACATTAGATGAAATTCTTCCCCTTTCATTTGCTCTTACAAGAGAAGCTGCAAGAAGAGTACTTGGAGAAAGGCATTATGACGTTCAAATTATAGCTGCTATTGCTCTTCATGAAGGTAAAATAGTAGAGCAAAAAACAGGAGAAGGAAAAACACTATCTGCAACTTGTTCAATGTATTTAAATGCTTTAACTGAAAAAGGAGTTCACTTGGTTACTGTAAATGATTACCTTGCTCGAAGGGACTGCGGGTGGATGGGTGCAGTATTTCATTTCTTAGGGCTATCAACTTCTGCCATTATTTCAGACGAGTCATATATTTTTGACCCAAAGCATGAGGATAAAGACGCACAAGACTGGAGGCTTGCACATATTAAGCCAGTTTCAAGACAAGAGGCTTATGAGGCTGATATTACATATGGAATAAATAGTGAATTTGGTTTTGATTATTTGCGAGATAATATGGCTAAAAGTCCAAAATTATTAGTACAAAAAGGATTTCATTTTGCAATTATTGATGAAGCAGATTCTGTTTTAATTGATGAGGCAAGAACTCCACATATTATTTCTTCTCCATATGAAGAAGACACATCCAAATATTATAAATATGCATCAATTGTAAAACAACTAAAGCCAGAGAAAGACTATGTTATTGATGAAAAGCTAAGAACAGCAAATCTTACAGAAGAAGGAATAAAACATATTGAAACAATGCTTGGGGTTGATAATATTTATGAAAAAAATTTTGATACATTGTTTCATGTAGAGGCAGCTTTAAAAGCAAATACTCTTTTTAAAATTGATAAAGAATATATTGTAAAGGGAGGAGAAGTAATTATTGTTGATGAGTTTACAGGAAGGCTTCTTCAGGGAAGAAGGTTTTCAGAAGGACTGCATCAGGCAATTGAAGCAAAAGAAGGAGTAAATATTCAAAGAGAATCTAAAACACTAGCCACTGTTTCTCTTCAGAATTACTTTAGGATGTATGAGAAGCTTGCTGGTATGACTGGTACTGCCGCTACTGAAGCTGAGGAGTTTAATAAAATCTATAAAACTGATGTAATTGTAATTCCAACACATAAGCCAAAAAGCAGAGAAGATCATCCAGATATGATTTATAAAAAAGAAAAAGGAAAATTTAATGCAGTAGTAGAAGATATTGCTGAAAGTTACAAAAAAGGAAGGCCAGTTCTAGTTGGAACTTCTTCTATTGAAAAAAATGAATATTTATCTAGTCTTTTAAAACAAAAGGCAGTCCCTCATGAACTTTTAAATGCAAAAAATCACATAAGAGAAGCTCAAATTATTGCACAAGCTGGAAAAAAAGGAGCTATTACCATTGCAACAAATATGGCTGGAAGGGGAGTTGATATTGTTTTAGGCGGACAGCCTCCAGATAGATATGAAACAGATATGAGCGATAAGAAATTAAAAGAGCAGTATTATAATGCAAAAAAAGATTGGCAGAAAGAGCATGATGAAGTTGTAAAGTTAAAAGGGCTTTATGTAATAGGGACTGAACGCCATGAATCAAGAAGAATTGATAATCAGCTAAGAGGAAGATCTGGAAGGCAGGGGGATCCAGGAGAAACAAGGTTTTTTGTTTCACTTGAAGATGATTTAATGAGAATATTTGGTGGAGATCAAATATCAAAGCTTATGACATTTTTCAATTTTCCTGAGGATCAACCTCTTACTCACTCAATGGTTTCAAAAGCAATAGAGCAGTCACAGGTAAAAGTTGAAGGATTTAATTTTGATATTAGAAAACACTTGGTTGATTATGACGATGTGTTAAATAAACAAAGGGAAATTATATATGCATTAAGAAGAAAAATACTTATACTTCCAGAAAAAAATAAAACTGAATTTAGAAAAACAATTCTTAATATAACCAAACAGGAAGTTAATCAATTAGTAACAAATTATGCTTCATTAGAACAAGTTCAAAGTGATGAGGATATTGATAGATTGTCTAAAGATATTGGTCTAATTATTCCTTCTATAAAAAGCAAAGATATTAAATCATATTTTTCTTCAAAAAATATTCAAGGATTAATAGAAAAATTAAATAAAAAATGTGAAGCAGATTTACGTTCTAAAGAAGAAAAAATTGGAAGCGAAGTATGGTCTACAATTGCAAGGTCTATTTTTCTTTCAACAATAGAAAGCTTTTGGACAGAACATTTAACTGCAATTGATGATTTGAGAGAAGGAATAAATTTAAGAGCTCATGCTCAAATGGATCCTTTAGTTGAATACAAAAATGAGGCATTTAGTATGTTTGAAAAATTATTGCAGACTATGAATTTTGAAGCAGTCAGAAGAGTATTTAATGTAGAAGTAGAGAAAGTTCAAAGGCAAGTTTCTCAGCAGCAAGAGCAACATCAATTAATGTTTCAATCTGCTTCTTCTGTGGATCCATTTACAAAGCAGAAAGAAAAAAAACAGGTGCAAGAAGTTTCTTCTCCTCCTCCTTCTGATAAAGTACAGAAACAAGAAGAACCTCCAAAAGCAGTAGATGGATTTAGAGTTATTACTCCAGAAGACAATAAAAGAAGAAAGATTGGAAGAAATGATCCGTGCTGGTGTGGAAGTGGGAAAAAGTATAAAAAATGCCATTGGCCTGATTAGAATAGGCTAAACTAAAAGAGAATATTTATTTAATGAGGAAGTTGAAAATAGTATTATTTTAAAGATTTAACGGTATGCAGTAATTTATATCTGCTCTGCTTTTTTATGTTCAACCTTAATTGTCTTATCTCCTTGTGTATCTGTAGCTTCTTTACCAGGAAGAATTTTTCGTCTTAGAAATAAAGCCCAAGATGAAACGTTACGAGCTGTGAGTTCTACAATATTTTCTTCTGGTGAGTGAGTAACACGCCAACATGGACTATTCGCATCTGAACCAAGCACAGTAAGAGAAGGATTGTCTTCATCAACGATGCCCTCATCATTAATAACTCCTTTTTGCTCTGTAGACACTAAAGCTTCAGTCATGTTTGTATAATATCATATTTGAATAAGTTACGATACATATGAGACTTTAAGGGTATTTGATTTATACTATGAAAGGATCAATTGGAGTCTCAACTTCTTATCAGGATTTGTTTGTTGGTACACCCTTGTATAATGGACGGATGAGAAAATCAATTCAATCTATTTTGTCATTTAATAATTCCCAAACAGCTCAACTTAGGCTTCAGGTTATTAAGTTCCATAACAAGTATGGCACCAAAGCAACCAAAGATGCTTTTAGTATCTCCAAAGCAACCATCTATCGATGGAAGAAAATTCTTAATAACTCACGCAAGAGAACTTAGTAGTTTAATACCACGCTCCCGCTCTCCTAAAAGAAAAAGAGTCATGAATACAGACTTTAGAATAATTGAGTTTATTAAATCTTTAAGGGGAAAATATGGACATTTAGGTAAAGAGAAGATTAAGCCTTTACTTGATGAATATTGTTTAAAGGAGAATATTAATTCAATCTCAGAATCAACAATAGGCAAGGTTATCAAACGTCATAATCTCTATCACAAAGCAAGAAGAATTTATCATAATCCGCTTCATCGTCATTCTAAGGCTAAATTAAGCTACAAGCATAAAGTCAAAAGATCTCCTAAGCCAACAGGTTTTGGCTACATTGAGATTGATACTATTGTAAAGTTTATCCATGGAATCAAGCTATATATTTTCAATGCAGTAGACGTTAATTCAAAGTTTCAATTCTCCTATGGGTACACTCGACTTAATAGTCAAAACAGCTTAGACTTTATGAAGAAATTGGAATTGGTCTATCCAATCTTAAATAAAATCCATACCATTCAAACAGATAACGGTCTTGAGTTTATGGGAGACTTTGACGATTACCTTAAAAGAGAAGAGATTAAACACTTATTTATCTATCCTAGATGTCCTAAGATCAATGGTTATGTTGAAAGAGCCAATAGAACCTTAAATGAAGAATTTATTGAAGGGAATCAAGAATACGCTCTTGAGAGCTTAAATGAATTTAACTCTCGTCTTATTGATTATTTAGTCTGGTACAATACTAAGCGAGTTCATAAAAGTTTAAATAATATTACACCGGTTAATTATCTGTTAAAAATTTTACCTCCAGAGTCTCATATGTATGCAACTTATACAATATTTGAATAAGTTACGATACATATGAGACTTTAAGGGTATTTGATTTATACTATGAAAGGATCAATTGGAGTCTCAACTTCTTATCAGGATTTGTTTGTTGGTACACCCTTGTATAATGGACGGATGAGAAAATCAATTCAATCTATTTTGTCATTTAATAATTCCCAAACAGCTCAACTTAGGCTTCAGGTTATTAAGTTCCATAACAAGTATGGCACCAAAGCAACCAAAGATGCTTTTAGTATCTCCAAAGCAACCATCTATCGATGGAAGAAAATTCTTAATAACTCACGCAAGAGAACTTAGTAGTTTAATACCACGCTCCCGCTCTCCTAAAAGAAAAAGAGTCATGAATACAGACTTTAGAATAATTGAGTTTATTAAATCTTTAAGGGGAAAATATGGACATTTAGGTAAAGAGAAGATTAAGCCTTTACTTGATGAATATTGTTTAAAGGAGAATATTAATTCAATCTCAGAATCAACAATAGGCAAGGTTATCAAACGTCATAATCTCTATCACAAAGCAAGAAGAATTTATCATAATCCGCTTCATCGTCATTCTAAGGCTAAATTAAGCTACAAGCATAAAGTCAAAAGATCTCCTAAGCCAACAGGTTTTGGCTACATTGAGATTGATACTATTGTAAAGTTTATCCATGGAATCAAGCTATATATTTTCAATGCAGTAGACGTTAATTCAAAGTTTCAATTCTCCTATGGGTACACTCGACTTAATAGTCAAAACAGCTTAGACTTTATGAAGAAATTGGAATTGGTCTATCCAATCTTAAATAAAATCCATACCATTCAAACAGATAACGGTCTTGAGTTTATGGGAGACTTTGACGATTACCTTAAAAGAGAAGAGATTAAACACTTATTTATCTATCCTAGATGTCCTAAGATCAATGGTTATGTTGAAAGAGCCAATAGAACCTTAAATGAAGAATTTATTGAAGGGAATCAAGAATACGCTCTTGAGAGCTTAAATGAATTTAACTCTCGTCTTATTGATTATTTAGTCTGGTACAATACTAAGCGAGTTCATAAAAGTTTAAATAATATTACACCGGTTAATTATCTGTTAAAAATTTTACCTCCAGAGTCTCATATGTATGCAACTTATACAATATTTTGTATTTATTACAAATCTATTGTATAATACGCTCCATATGGGAAGGGAAGTTCCTAAATGTGTTGTATTGCCTTGTTGTGGTGGACTTTGGGAAACATACGGCCATACTTGGGTTGTGGTTTATAACCAAGCCTTTATGTTTGAACAACAAAAACCACGCGTGTTAGGCGAGTTCAAGACTCCAGAACTTGCTGAGGAAAAATATGGAAGGAATAATGTTTTAATTAATGCGATGTTTTCAACACTTTGCCCTTTATGCAGAGAATCAATAGAGGGGGCTAGGGGTAAATTATTCCTCCTTCAAGGAGCATTTTATAAACAAAAAATAGGTTGTTAAGACATGTTAAGTTAAAAGAGAGTTATTTGTCATGAACGACCATGTATTAATTTCTAAGAGCCACTGTTTCTCCAGTTTTAATTATTATTTCTTCTTCACTTTCGAGTGTATTCCAATACGGACCTTTAAACTTAATTGTTACATTAGAATGGATTGTTGAACCGTGAGAGAGAAAGCCAAAACGTACATTTGATTTAAGATTATGAAAAGATATAATAGCAGCGCAAACTATAGATAGAGAAAAAGATGGAGCGTTTATCCTTGCTTCAAGCCCTTTATTATTTATTTTATATACTTCACATTTACTCATGCAAAATAGTATCATATTTTTATTAAATCCAAAAATAATTTCTTATAATAAATCTTATTATTGAGGTTAATATATGTATATTGTAAGTTTAAGTGTCATTTTGTGTGTCTAATAACGGAAAATTTTAGTTTTTAGATTA
>CAZHJA010000030.1:0-10360 GCA_964532865.1 uncultured Gammaproteobacteria bacterium | reverse complement strand
AAAGCAAAATTTATGAAAAATATTAAAGTTAAATTTTCATTAAGAAGGATGAAAATAGAAGGTAGATTAGAGATAATAAGAAAATATGTTGTTTTAGCCCTTCATACGATAATAAAAGGAAAAGTTCCCAAAAATGCTTTTGACTATGAAATGGGAGGTCATGTACACGAAAAAAATCATGCTAAACAGAAAGAGAAGCTTGAGTATATTGTAGACAATGTGAAAAAATGGCTAAGTAAAATTCAAGAAGAATTATGAATGATTAATATTAAACTGCGACTTAATTGGATAATGATCAGAGTACCTTACATTAATTTTTTCAGTTTTAAGATTTTTTAATCCTTTAAAGAAAATATAATCAAGCTTTAAATTTGTTGCAGAAGGAAAAAACTTAATTCCAATTTTATTTAGTAATTCATTTTTAATCTTTTCACGATTAAAAGTATATGGAATCTTGTTTGTTGCCTCTTTAAGACCACGTCTAGTCATGAGTTTTTCCAATTTTTTTCTACTGTATGGAAAATAATTAAAATCTCCTGCAATTATCGTAGCGTTTTTAGGATCAATATTAATATCTTTTAATGTCTTTTGGATTTGTTTAAGTCTTACTCCATTTGCCCCAATAACAGTAAGGTGGGTGTTATATACAACAACTTTTTTAGAAGTTGATTTATGACTAAATGTAGTTTTTAATACAGTTCTTCTATTATTTCCTCCGCGCATTGTTCTTAAAAGCAGAAGAAATGACTCATATACTCCTCGGGGGAGAAGAATTATCTCAGAATTAAGAAGTTTAAATTTATCCTTATTATAATAAGTTGCAACTCCATATATTTTCCCAAATTTTTTAAAAGAGCTTGAAAATTCAGCTAATTTATACCCATTTTCTTCAAGAATTTTAAGCCTTTTTTTGCTATTTTGAATTTCTTGAAGGCAAAAAATATCAGGTTTGTATTTATCAACTATTTTGTCTACGTGTTGATGTGCCTTATTATATAAAAGGTTATATGTAAGTAGAGAAAAATCCATAATTTCAATTATACATAAATTAAATACTTTATCTCTTAAAATAAGAAGATTACTTATCCACAAAGAAAATATGGAGAATAACAGGCTGATATAGCAACATATTTCAATGTTACCATACTACAGGTTATCTTATAGTAATGTGTTATTATTATATAGGTCTTGACAAATGAAGTTTTCTTGTTTATATTAAAGGTATGGCAATTAAAACATTGTTTAAAAAGTCTAAGTCTGAAAATAAAAAAGAAGCAATATTTGATAAAAAAGAATTTGCGAAATTTGTTTCAAATCAATTTAAAGAGATATCAAATAAAAATCTTAAGATTCCAGTTACTTTATATCATTTATAAAGAAAGAGCATCACTATCGATCGCATAAGGGATATCGACGTATAGTAATGCTCTTTTTTTATCCGAACAAGTTCAGATAGATTATGTATAAAGTATCAGAAAGTATTTATTTTGTCAATATCATTCAAAATTTACTTGATACAAAGCACCAAGACTATTGTCAGTTTTGAAAATATTCTTACCTATTTTATTAAACTTGTTTTCATTTAAGTTTAAATATTTTTCTTTTTCAAGCCCAGATACAACAACATATTTTACATTATATTTTTTTATTAGTTTTTTTGTTAATTGGATGTCATCTGATTCGTAGATATTAACAATATCAGGAATAATTATTCCTACAACATCTGAAGACCCTCTCCAAAGCCACTCATGTACCCACCATCCAGCAATAGTTGGAAGTCCTGTATATGCAGAAATTCGTTGATAATCAGTATATGAATCTCCTTGTGCTTCAAGTACAACAGGTTGATCACTAACATTTTTATTTAAATAGTCAATAATTTGTTTATCTTCAGGATATGTCTGATTAAGCCATTTTGTTCCATCCAACTCAACAGGCTTTTTAAGCATTCCATAATATGAAGGGGTTGCTAAAAAGGGATAAAGCGCAGTTAAAGAGAAAAAGAAAATAAAAATAAAGCTAAGGACAAAACCTTTTGTTTTTTTCAAAAGCTTAATTTTATAAAAAGTATATGCCGAAGCAATTCCCATTATTATAAATGCCTGGTAGCCTAACTTAAACATAGTATTTGCTCTAAAATGTGCGGGATAAATGTCTTTTATGTAAAAAAACTCAGGAATTATTAAAAGAGCTGTTCCAAATGAGAAAAGAACAAGAATAAAACGATTTACATTTTTTTGTGTTTGATTTAAAAGCAAATCTTTTGATTTTTTTCTATTTCTTAATAAATCAACAATTAAAAACAATATAAAGTTAATCCAAAAAAATCCCCACAGTACAATAAGCATCCAAAACAAAGATGTTTGACAGTTTCCCTTTTCAAAAATAAAAGGACCGATTTTTCCTATTTTTGTTAAAAAGTCAGCAGCGCAGTTAACTCCTATTGCTGATACAAATGGAGAGAAATTTATTGAAAACGGGATAGAAAACAATAAAAATGAAATGAATAAAATTAAAAGATTAATAATCAATTTATATGACAATCTGAAGATAATAAAAAAGAGAATTATTATGAGCAAAATATATATTGGTCCATCAAATGCATTTGTCATATAATGGGTGGCAGTAAGAAAACCAAGAAATACTGTAGTTGTTAAGCACTTTTTATCTGACAAGCTATTATAAATTGAGTTAAGAAAATTTGTCTTATTTTCTTCTTTATTGTTTTCATTTCTAAAGCTTGTAAAAAACTTAAATAATATTGCCAAGGTAAGAAGTACAAATGGAATATCAAATACATGTCCATGAAGATCTGCTACTATATATGAATATATTGGAAATTCATGGATTGTAAAAGGAATAAATCTTGTTGCATTTGGATACCAATATTTTGTTGGATTATAAGTAGAAAGAATCTTCCAAAAAGGAATAGGTTTTTCATTTGGATATCCTGATGTAAAAAGATATATTGTGTGAAGATTCCCTCCAAGATTTACTATAAATGAACCTATTAATCCAAACACTGCAAATTTTAATTTATTTTTTACCTTTTTTGCATAAGTTGCAGTAATATTTGCAACAAGTGAAAATACTTGTGTAATTGATAAAGCAAAAATGGAAGAGAGAATTAGATTATAGCCTATTGCCGCCTTTATTTTTGTAAGTTTAATTAATACTGCCGCAGTAAGGTGACCAAAGTAGTAATAATTAATTGAATTTCCAGCAAGCCATATATCTTTTGGAGGAAAATATTTTGAACGTAAAATTGAATTAATAAATCCAAAATCCATAAATTTTTCTAACCCATGTATTGAAGGTTCTTGTCCTCTTATAAATGTCCAGAAGATAAGAGATACTAAAAACAATAATTCTTCAAAAATAATTATTAAGTAAATCTTTTTTACCCTTTCTTTATTTACCTTTATTATTAAATAATTTATTAAAGCAAATACAGAAAGTAAAAGGAAAAGGCACTCTCTGTTAAATGGTAAGATTTTAAAAACTCCTGCAGTAAAAACAGAATAACTTAAAAAAAGAATAGCAATAACTTTAGAAAAAGCATATCCATTGTCAAATGGAAACTTTTTGAATATTCTTTGAGTTAAAGGCAAAAAGATAATGCTTATTATCAAAAGAGGAAAATACCATTTTAAAGAAAATAAAATCCACTCCATGATTTTTTATTATACCTGCTTTTTTAAAATAAAAGATAAATATAGTAAGAAGAGAATAATGTGATAGAATATTTAAGTATATAAATCAAAGTACCTATTATGGATAAGAAATTTATACATTCAAAAATTGAAGCAGAGATGTATAGCGCATGGGAAAAGAGCAATTTTTTTAAAAAAAATAAAGGAAAAAAAACATATACAATTTTAATGCCTCCTCCTAATGCAAATGCCTCTATTCATGCAGGACATGCAATGTATGTTATTGATGATATTATTATCCGTTGGAAATTAATTCAAGGCTATGATGCTAAATGGATTCCTGGTACAGATCATGCTGGATTTGAAACACAGTATGTATATGAGAAGTATTTGGAAAAACAAGGCAAATCAAGATTAGATTTTGACACAAAAACGCTTTATAACAATATTTTTAATTTTGTACAGAAAAATTCAGGATTAATTTACAAGCAGTTTAAAAGACTTGGATTTTTAGCTGATTGGGAAAGGTCAGTATTTAGTTTGGATGATCAAGTATTGACTCAAGTATTTGAAACATTTAAGACCATGGAAAAGCAGGGCTTGGTTTACAGAGATAATTATATTGTTAATTACTGTTCTCATTGTGGGACTACATTGGCAGAGCTTGAAGTTAAATATATAGAAAGAACAGACCCTTTATATTACATTAAATATGGTCCTTTAACTATTGCAACAGTAAGACCAGAGACAAAATTTGGAGATACAGCTCTTGCTATTCATCCTAATGACAAAAGGTATAAAAAGTATTTGAAAAAAAAACATATTGAGGTTAAAGGGCTTTTGGGCAAGTTTAAAATAAAAGTAATAGAAGATGAATTAGTTGATCCAGAGTTTGGTACAGGAGTAGTAAAAGTTACCCCTGCTCATGATAATAATGATTTTGAAATGGGAAAAAAGCATGGCTTGGAAGTAAAAAAAGTAATAGATTGGGATGGGAAGCTTAATAAGCATGCAGGCAAATATATGGGGCTAAAAGTTATGAAAGCAAGAGAAATTGTTGTAAAAGACATGATAGAAAAAGGATTAATTGACAAGAAGAAAATTGATAAAAAGTATACGCATAGAGTTGCTGTCTGTTATAAGTGCGGCAGAGACTTGGAACCTACAATAATTCCCAACTGGTTTATTAAAGTGGACAAATTAAAAAAACCAGTGATTCAAGCTGTAAAACAAGAAAAAGTAAAGTTTTATCCAAAGAAATATAAAAAGCAAATGCTTGAATGGTTGAAAATAATGCATGATTGGCCAATAAGCAGACAGATTGTATGGGGTATAAGAATCCCTGTTTGGTACAAGATAGAAAAGGGAGTTTCAAACATTTATGTCTGGTGGCTAAATAAAAATAGAAAATTAATGTATGGAAGTGTAAATAAGTTTTTAAATCAAGGCATTGACTTAGAAGAAATTGAAAAAGGACTTCAAAGAGTTCATGCCTTAACAGGTTCTTCTCAGCCCAAATATATTGTTTCAATAAATAAGCCAGGAGATAATTATCTGCCTGAAACAGATACATTTGATACATGGTTTTCTTCTGGACAATGGCCGCTTGTTACTTTGAAAAAACATGAATATAAAACAAGATTTCCTACAGATTTATTAGCCACATTATCGGATATTTTAACTCTTTGGATTTCAAGAATGCTGATATTTTCGCTTTATTTAAAGCAAGATGTTCCTTTTAAAAATGTATATCTTTGGTCAATGGTTGCAGATGCAAAGGGCAATAAAATGAGCAAAAGCAAAGGTAATGTAATTGACCCTATTGAAGCAGTAGATGAATATGGAGCAGATGCTTTAAGAGCAAGTCTTGTTTTTGGAGCTTCACAAGGAGGTAAAATAATATTTTCAAAAGATAAAGTAAAAGCAATGAGAAATTTTGCAAATAAGGTCTGGAATATTGGAAGGTTTATTAAAATGAATAAGGATCAAATATTAAAACAAAATAATATTAATAATAATAAGAAGGAAAGCACTAATTTAAAAACAACAAAAGTTTTAAAAGAAATGAGTGTACAGTTTAAAGAAGAAAAAAAAGAATATGAAAAAAATATGAGTTCTTATCAGTTTTCAAGAAGCTTTGATTTGGTTTACTTTTTTCTATGGCATGGTTTTGCCGACTATTATATTGAGCACTTGAAAGAAGACATGAGAAATGGTAATATTGAAGTTCTTGAAGCTTTAGAAAATGTATATTTTTCAAATTTGAAAATGCTTCATCCGTTTATGCCCTTTGTTACCGAGGCCTTATGGAAAGTATTTTATGGAAAAAAAAGTTCAATATTAAATAATTAATAATTATTCCAAAGTTTAGCTTGATATATAATAATGAAAAGAACTTACCAGCCAAAAAAAGGAAAGAGAAAGAAAAAACATGGTTTTTTAGTACGCATGAAAACTAAAGGTGGAAAACGCGTATTAAAAAATAGAAGAGTAAAGAAAAGAACAAAGCTTGCTGTATAATAATAATTTATGGATATAGGTCAATTATTTCAAACAATATTCGTTCACCCAATTTCAAATCTGCTTATTGTTTTTTATAAGCTATACCTTTTTTTAGGTGTTCCAGGCGCGTTTGGTCTTGGAATTATTACATTAACTATAGTTGTTAGGCTTCTTTTGCATCCTTTTTTTAAACAACAGATGCAAACAGCCAAGAAAATGCAGGATATAAAACCCCATTTAGATAAAATTAAAACAAAGCATAAAAAAGATGCAAAAAGACTTCAACAGGAGCAAATGAAACTCTATAAGGAATTTGGAATTAATCCAGCATCAGGCTGCCTTTTTATGATAATTCAGATGCCAATTTTTTTTGGTTTGTATACAACACTTTCACAGCTTTTGAGAAATGGAACAGGAGCAGAAACTATAACTAAAATAAATGAAATACTTTATTCTCCTTTTTTAAGAATTCAGTCTATTGATACCTGGTTTTTAGGTTTCAATCTTGCAGTAAGTCCATCTAGTGCAAAATCATGGCATTATTTTCTTATTCCTCTTCTTACTGCAGCACTGCAGTTTATTCAGGCAAGTTATGCAACTCCAAAAACAAATAAAAATGATAATGAAAATAAAAAAGGAAAAGAACAGGATAAAAAAGATGATAAAGGCGGTGATTTTCAAAAAGCAATGGGCACACAGATGAAATATATTTTTCCTGTTATGATTGGATGGTTTTCATATTCTTTGCCCGTAGGACTTTCTCTTTATTGGAACATATTTTCCATTTTCAGTATAATTCAGTATAGAAAAATAAATAAAAAAAAGAATTAAAAGTTAATATTTTTTAAAAAAACATATGGATAAAGCTCAAGTAATTAAAACAGAAACAGAAGAATTGCTTAAGAAAATGATAGATGAGTTTGAGATAGATGTAAGTCAAGAAGAAGAAGTATTTCAAATAATAATTAAGACCGATAAAGATGCTCCATCTGTTATTGGGCGCCATGGAGAAACAATCCGCGCAATTCAAAAAATTATTGAAGTTATACTTTACAAGAAATTTTCAGAACCAACAAATATTTTAGTAAATGTAAATGATTTTAGGGAAAAGCAAACTGAAAGATTAAAAGCACTAACTTCAGATATGGCAGATAGAGTTATGAGTACAAAAGAAGAGGCATATCTTAAAGGACTTTCTTCATATGAGAGAAAAATAATACATGAGTATGTTACTAGTAATTATTCTGATTTAACAACATATTCTACAGGAGATGGAAGAGATAGAAAACTTGTGATTTCTTTAAAAAAAGATGAAGAACAACAAACCCCAGAAGAGAGTGAAGAAAAACAAGTTTAATTTTTTCCTTATTTTATTACTGCCTTTTTTTATTTTTTTTGACATATTGCTTTATTTATTAACAAGGTCATCATGCCTTCAGTGCGCAAATATCTCATATTTTTTAAAAACATCTTCACTTTCTTTTTTTGCTGTAATTGGATTTTTGCAGATATTTAGAAAAAAATAAGTAATTCCTATTGCAATCAAGCGCAAAAAATAATACTATATTTGTTATATGAGAAGACTAAAAGTAGGATTAAATGGTTTTGGAAGAATAGGGAGAAGTTTTGCAAGAATTGCTTTAAAAAAAGATATATTTGATATTTCAGTAATAAATACAAGAAAGACTTCATCTTCTATGCTTGCGCACCTTCTTCAATATGACTCAGTTTACAGGAAATATGAGAAAAATATTGAATCAGATGAAAAAAGCATATTAGTAGATGGAAAGAGAATTATTACAACACAAAACTCAAATATTGAAGAGATTCCATGGGAAGATAGTAATGTTGATGTAGTTGTTGATGCAACAGGGGCGTTTACCAAAAGACAAGATTTAGAAAAACATTTAAAAGGAAGTGTAAAAAAAGTAATTTTAACTGCTCCTTGTAAAGATGAAGAAATTCCTCATGTAGTTCTTGGGGTTAATGATAATGAATTTAACTGGGAAAATGAGAGTATAATTTCAAATGCCTCATGTACTACAAATTGTGCTGCCCCTCTTTTTAAAGTTTTAAATAATAATTTTAAAGTTATTTCAGGATTTTTAACAACCATACATGCATATACATCTAGTCAAGTTCTTGTTGATAATGCAAATAAAAAGTTTAATAGATCAAGAGCTGCCGCAATTAATATTGTCCCTACAACAACTGGAGCTGCAAAGGCTGTTGTAAAGGTAATTCCTAATCTTAAAGGAAAAGTAGATGGAATAGCTGTTCGTGCTCCAGTTTCAACAGGATCATTTGTAGATATTAGTGCAGTTGTTGAAAAACAAACAGAAATTGAAGACGTAAATAGCTTATTTAAACAAATGTCTGAAAATGAGATGAAGGGAATTATGAAATATGAAGAAACAGAGCTTGTTTCTTCAGATTATATTGGGTCTTCATATTCATGCATATATGATTCAAATTATACAAAGGTAATTAATGGTAACTTTATTAAAGTATATGGATGGTATGATAATGAATGGGGATATTCATGCAGGCTTGTTGATTTAATTGAAAAAGTTTCCAATTATATTTCCTAAATGAAAGATGTTTGTTTTATTGATGATATTGAAATAAAAAACAAGAAAGTTCTTCTTCGCGTTGATTTTAATGTAGCCTTAAATACAAATAATACTATTGCAGATGATGCTAGAATTAAGCAAGCTCTTCCAACAATAGAATATCTTCTTAAAAATAACAATAAATTAATTCTTATTTCCCATTTAGGAAGACCAAATGGAAGAGATTCAAAATATTCATTAAAAGTTATTGTAGATAGATTAAAAAAATATCTAAAGCATAAAAATATAGTGCTTATTGATGATTTCTTATCTAAAGACAATTGTGATATTTTAAATAATCAAAAACCAAATGATGTATTTATTTTAGAAAATATCCGTTTTTATACACAGGAAAAGAAAAATGATCAGGAATTTGCAAAAAGAATAGCAGACCTTGCCGACATATATGTAAATGACGCATTTGGAGTAAGTCATAGGAAACATGCTTCTTTAGTAAGTACTCCTAAATATATTCCTTCATATGGAGGACTTCTTTTAAAAAAAGAAATTGATATGATTTCTAAAATTATTAAAAATCCAAAAAAGCCATTTGTTTCAATATTGGGAGGCGTTAAGATATCAACAAAAATTCAATTTATTGAAAAGCTTATGGATTTAACTGATTTTCTTCTTCTTGGGGGAGGACTGGCAAATTTATTTCTTCTTTCAAAAGGATATGAGATTGGAAAAAGCATATGTGAAAGAGATGAAGAGAAAAATATAAAAAAGCTTATTAATATTGCAAAGACAAAAAAAGTAGAAGTAGTTTTACCAGTTGATGCTATAGTTGCAAATTCACTTAATGCAGAAAGTGGTGGAGAAGTAAAAAAAGTAAATGAAGTTAACAAAAATTCATATATCTTAGACATTGGTCCAGAAACTCAAGCACAATTTGGGTCAATTATTTCAAAAACAAATACAATTGTATGGAATGGTCCTGTAGGATATATTGAGAATATTTATTATAGAAGAGGAACAGATTTTATTTATTATTCAATTGCAAATAATAAACAGGCTTTTTCTATTGTAGGAGGAGGAGATACATTAGCTGCAGTATCAAAAAAAGAACATCTTGAAGATATAACTCATATATCAACAGGAGGAGGAGCAATGCTTGAATTTATTGAAAATGGAACGTTGCCTGGAATTGAGGCTTTAAAAAAAGATATTTTCTATTTTGTATAAAAAATACGTTACTTTATTATTTCAATTACTTTATTAACGGGTTTTTTTGAACTTATTGTTTGAACTTTTTTAGTTTTTTCAATTGAAAAAAGAGTGTCTTTTCCAATAATTTTATCTTTATCTATCCAATAAACATCAAGCTCGATAAATGTATTTTTATTCCAAAAACTACGGTATTTCTTGTCAGGAAATACAAAGAGTATGCCGTCAAAGTCTTTATTGCTTTTAACAAACATTAATCCCTTTGTCCACTTTTCTGGACTATCAGCTATTAACAAATTATATTTTTTATTTTCTAAAATATAATTTGTTATTTCATATCCTTTATATTTGTTATTATTTTCTTTTTGATAAATAAAATTAAAAGTAATAAAAGAAGTAATTATTGCAAAGAAAAAAAATATTAAT